>JAHJLU010000234.1 GCA_018821745.1 Myxococcota bacterium
AGCGATATTGCCGCCGCGGTCGTTGCGTCACAGCGATGATTGTTTACTGAGTGACAAAAATAGACGGATCCGACAGGCCCGCATTTTGGGCGAAGGTGCATGGCGATCCGGGCTTGAGCGAATAGTCATTGCTTGAGGGATCCGTGAAGTGCAGCGAGGGGGCCGTGTCCGAGGGGAAAAGGTCGCCGCTGCCTGTCATGCCCAGGAGCAGTGCCTCGGTGTAACTGAGGCCAGTTATGGTCTCCGACCCGTTGAACCAGTGCTTGAGGAAGGCCAGTGTGTCGCCCTGATCATTGATGAAGCAGTTACTGCCTGAGTCGATCCGGGAGAGGGTTTTTGAACGCTGGGGATCTGTATCGATCATGCCTGCGTAACTGTTGCTGAAGATAAATCCCCCCTGGTTCCATCCCATCTCTCCGGGGAGGGAGGAGCCGGGGGCCAGCACCACAACGTTGTTATGGAATATGAAGGTATCCTCCGGTTCCATGGAGAAGACACCGTTTTCCAGCAGGAAGCCCTGTCCCCAGATTATTGCCACGTATGAGACCTGGGTAAACACGTTGTTCTGAAACCGGATGTTGCGGGCGGAAATTTCGTTGAGAATTGAGAGGAGCCCATCCTCGCCGTATTGTTCCTCCTGGCCCATCTGGGAGATTCCTTCAATATCTTTGAAGAGATTGTTTTCAAAGAGAATGTTTGAGCCGTGCATGTGCTGCGCCAGCCGCCCCTCTCCATGGAAATAGTTATCCCTGACCCAAATATTAACACCGCTCTCATTCACCACCTGCCCCTGGGCATTTTTGATGAAGAGATGAACGGGGCAGTCATGGATGTTGTTTCCCGTGATCTCAAAATCGCCAGAGGTCTCATGATCGTAACCGACGTAGATATCTCCCGAGAGGGTGGTAATGCAGCCGTTGTGCTGGGCATCATGATGATCCCTTGTCTCGTTGAGGATCCAGCCGTCACTCCCGTCGGGGATGCTTCTGGAGTAAGTGTCGTGGAGGATATTGTTTCGAACATAGGCATGCTGGGTGAAGTAGAGCATAATGAGCCCGTTATTGTCACGGTTGGTGAGTAGATCGTGTATATGGTTATTTTCGATCCAGGTGTATCGGGAGTTATCGCTCACAACGACGGACCCGTGAACAATTTCAAAGCCGCTGATCCTGATATAATCGGCACCCCGTACATGAAAGGCATCGTTGGCGCAATCATCCAGGGAGTCGGGGTCACACTCTGGGTTCACCTTGTAAAGATCCAGTACGGGAAGCTCCCCCGGATAGGCCTTGAAGGTGATGGGATTTCCCTCTTCCCCGCTGCGTCTGATATAGGCAACGCTGAAATAGGGGGGGAGCCAGTCCGCGTAGTTGACCACCTGGCCCTTGGCATTGCTTCCATACTCACCACCGCGAAAATAGATAAAATCACCGGGTTCAATGGTGTCGATGACCGGGTTGGTGGATGCAAAAGGAGCCAGTATTGAGCCATCGTTCAGATCATCTCCTTCGGGGGCAATATAAAAGCATCTGCCCCCATTTGTCGCCTCGCAAACAGTTGCCGCTGGCTCATCGGGGACACACGCGCCATTATCAAACACATAGTTTGAGTGGCACTGATATTCACAGCTGGTCTCCGCGGTGCAGCGCTCCACGGCAACGCGCATACCTTCGGCGGTCAGGCCGGTGTCATCGCCCGGACACAATGACGAATTGGGAAGGACTGCGCCCTGGCACTCATAGCGAGTCGCTGTATTTTGGTCACAGGAAGAAGGTAAAAATACCAGGAGGATAATCATCACACGCATTATTTCACCATTACTGAAACTGTCCCGCTCCATTCTCCGTGAGCAGGCACTGCAGTCTGTTATTTCACTTTCAGGACCCGGCCGCCACAGGGGGGCAGGGTGCATCCGTCGTCAATCTCCATATTGGTCCCGGTCAGGATATCTTCATAGTGGCCTTTGGGCAAGGGGAGGGCGACTCTCACCGGTGATGGTGCTCCGTTAATACAGCAGATGAGGGTTTCATTGTGATCCCTCCTCTCGAAGACCAGTTGATCGGATTGGACCAACAGCTCTTTGTAGCGTCCCGTGGCGAGGACCGGGTGATCCCTGCGCATGGCGTTGAGGCCGACAATGTAATCTCTCAGCGAGGGGCTGCCACTGCTCAGAGAGGCCCACACCTCCTCAGAGGGTCGAAGGTGCCAGTCGTCGGAGCGTTTTTTGCGCCCCTTTGCGTACCACTCACTCCCATAGTAGATGCTGGGGATACCGGGGACGGTGTAAAGGAGCAGGTGCATGGGGATGAGCTGCCTTTTCGTCTTCAGGCGGCTTGCCACCCGGGTCACATCGTGGTTGTCCAGGAAGTTGTAGAGACAGTAGCGCTCATATATGCCTCCCTCTCCGAACTGTCGCCTGAGGGAGTAGGCGATTTCAAAGAGGTTGTGGTCCTTGAAGCTTGACCAGAGCCCCTTGTGGACCTCGTAGTTGGTGACCGCGTGGAAGCCTTTCTCCCCGAGCCAGCGGTTGTAGTCCCCGTGGATAACCTCCCCCATGAGCCAAAACTCACCATATCCATCGCACTGATGCCTCAGTCTCTCCCAAAAGAGAGGACTCACACAGTCCGCGGCGTCAAGCCTCAGCCCGTCGATCTGGAACTCCCGGACCCACTGATCCACCATGCCCAGAAGGTAATCTATCACGTCGGGGTTTGCGGTGTCGAGCTGGACAAGATCCTGGCTGCCCTCCCAGCATTGGTAGCTCAGACCATCATTATAGGCGTTGTTTTTGTGAAACTGCACGGGGCCAAACCAATGGGCAAAGGCACTGTTTTCGTGGTTTTCCAGTAAATCCTCGAAGGCATGGAAGCCGCGTCCCACGTGATTGAAAACTCCGTCGAGCACGACCTTGATGCCACGCTTGTGGGCCTCGGTCACGAATCGTTTCAGATCCTCATTGTTACCCAGCCTCGGGTCCACTGTCCCGTAGTCGATGGTGTCATAGCCATGGCTGTGGCTGTGCCATAGAGGACCGGCATAAATGGCGTTGAAGCCCATCTCGACGATAGGGTCCAATGCAGCAGTGAGGCGCGCGAGCCCTTCTCCACGGGTTGAAAAACCCAGGGGGAAGATGTGATAAAACCGTGCTGTGGCAACCCAGTGGGGGTCGGAGCACGGGGTGTGTGTTGGAGAATTTTCCACTATGTTACCGGCCGGTATAATTGGGGAGGATTGGGTCATGAGTAAATTCCATGGGAAAACAGGTGGAGCACCTGATGCATCATCTCCTCACTCCATGGCACATGGCCCTCGACGAAGAGGGTGGAGTAGGTGACGCAAATGCTAAAAAAATTGATGGCCAGGAGCCGGGATTTTCCCTGCATGTTGCCGTGGTCGATGCTGGCTGCGGCGAAGAGTGCCTCAAGCACTGCCAGAATTTTTCGAACAGACGGGGCAATCGCGCGGGCACTGGTTGTGTCGCGGGGCATATGGCTCATGGAGCGAAAGAGTCGAAAGAGGGCCTCCCGGTCCCGGGCAAACTCCACGAAAGTTGAGAGGGCTCCCTTGAGACTCATGGGGAGGTCACCCTGATAGAGGCTCCTCGATTGCACGTCGTTGATGAATGGCTCCAACTGTTCCAGCAAAGCAGCCAGAAGCCCCTCCTTGCTTCCAAAATAATGATATAAAGTTGGTTTGCTGACTCCTGCTCGCTCAACAATCTGTTGTACGCCGATGCCATCATAACCGTGGGAAGCGAAAAGTTCGGTGGCGACCTGCAAAAGCAGCGATTTGGTGTTCATGGGGGTGTTATACCGAACGGTACACCGTTGTCAACCCTGTTTTTGTCTCATATTCACCATTGCCTCAGTTGGCCTGACCTGTGGACTTGAGAACTTCTTTGGTTGTGATAGACTGGAGGTCCAATGATCAGTGTGTGAGTTGAGCGCTTAGTCGAACAGGAAATGGTGGGAATTCAAATGAGTGTTGTTAGTGTCAATGAGGCCATACTTCAAATAGAGAAAGCTCTGGATCAGGCACCGGGAGCTCTCTCCTTCTGTGTTGAGCATTTCCCCTACAGCGCATTTCTTCTTGATCCAACGGGGACTGTCCTCTACGCGAACAGACATGCACAGGAAAATCTCGGGCGCACTGATGGCATGATAGGGAAAAAATGCAGGGAAATCATTTGCAGGCATAAAAAAGACCCCGACGATTGTCCGTTGAAGACTGTGCAGAAAATGGAGAATCCCTCCTGTCGGAGGGTGATGGAGTCAGCCTTTGGGAACTATCGGTCCCACCTGGAGCCCTTGATGGACAGTGCGGGGAAATTGCTGGGGACCATCCTGTCCCTGTCCCTCTGCCCGGGGGGAGCAGCGCTCAGAGAATCTTCAGAACCGGTGGAAGACCCCTACAAGCTCCTGTTTGTGTCATCATCAAACGGGGTCCTCCTGCTGGATCGTTTGGGGAAAATTGTGGATGTGAACCCGGGTTTTTGTTCCATGTTCAAAGTGGAGCTGTCCGAGGTTCTTGGGCAGCAGATTCCCTGGTTCTCCAGGTTTTGCAAAAATGGCGGTGCACTGGTGCCCGAAATTATCGAGGGGATCATGCGCGGCGAAAAAAGTATTGCTCCCACCGTCCTGGAGCTGGTTCGACCGGATGGACGACCGGTGATCGTGGAGTTTTCCGCCAGGGCCCTTCAGCGTGACGATACAACCGTGGGGATTCAGGTCATCTATCAGGATATTACCCAGAGCGAGGAGGCAAAAAAAGCCCTCGAACTCAGTGAGGAGCGCTATCGAGCCATGTTTGAAGCGATCGATAGTGGCGTCGCCGTGTATGAAGCGGTGGACGGGGGCTCGGATTTTATTTTTAAAAATTTCAACGGCGCGGCAGAGAAGATAACAAAGCTGGATCGGGGGAGCGCTCTTGGAACCAGGCTGCTGGAGCATTTTCCCCATATGGACAAGACGCCGTTGGTGGCGGCTCTTCGGCGAGTATATGAGACCGGGATCTCCGAAGATCTCCCGCCTTTCTTCTACAAAGACGATGTCCGTGAGGGCTGGCGGGCCAACACCATCTATCGTCTCCCCACGGGGGAAGTGGTGGCGGTGTTCACCGACGTGACGCGGCAGGTGGAAAACGAATTGATCCTGCGCAGGAGCGAGAATCGTCTGAAAATGGCTCTCGAGGCCGCCATGGATGGGATCTGGGACTGTGATTTTGTGACGGGGGAGGCCTATTTTTCCCCCAGGTATTGCCAGATTCTGGGGTATCCAGCCGATGCCTTTACGGGTCACAAAGACGGCTGGAGTGATCTGATTCACCCCGATGACAGGTCCCGGGTGCTGGAGTCCCTGAATAAATGCCTGAGGGGCAGGGACCACTTTGAAGCTGAATACCGGATGCGTCATAAGGATGGATCCTGGGTTTGGATCCTCGGAAGAGGGCAGGCCATTGAATGGAACGGGCAGGGCACTCCTATCCGCTTGACGGGGACCCATCGGGATATCTCATCAGGGAAAAACGCCCAGGAGCTGGTCAGAAAGAAAAATCAGCGGATCTCCAATATTCTGCGCTCGCTGCCCCAGTTCATCGCTTACATTGATGCGGATCTTCGGTTTCAATTCGCCAACGATGCCTATGGGAGGGTGTTCGGTTTTAATCCCGGGGACCTTGAGGGCAAGGCAATCACCGAGATGATGCCTGAGGAAGATTATAATTTCCTGAAGCCTTATATTGATCGTGTGCTCAAGGGGGACGAGGCCCGCTACTACAGAGAGCTGAACGTGGGAGGGCTGACGCGCCAGATCCTGGGGCATTTTCTGCCCGATGTGGATGAAAACAATGTAGTGCATGGCTATTTTACGGTTCTCACCGACATCTCGGATCTTCGCAGCTCCGAGGAGGAGCGGGAGCGTTTGCAGCAGCAGCTGCTCCACTCCCAGAAGCTCGACTCCCTGGGGCGTCTCGCCGGGGGAGTGGCTCACGATTTCAACAACCTGCTCACGAGCATCCTCATGAATGTGGAGTTCGCGCTGGAGATGGTCGGAGAGAACGAAGACCTGGCCGAGACCCTCTCCGACGTGAAACTCTCTGCGGAGAGCGCCACCTCCCTTACCCGGCAGCTCCTCACCTTCTCCC
>JAHJLU010000235.1 GCA_018821745.1 Myxococcota bacterium
AGGGTGCCCTCGCCGATATGGAGATACCCTTGGAGTTCAAGGAATTGTCCAGCGACGGAAGTGCAGCCGGGGAGCGTTATCAATTGGCAATACTCGTCCCGGCAAAGGACCAGTATGAAGATGCTCTGTCCTTCATCCGGGAGACGGCCGACCTTGGCAAGAAGGCAATCGTTATTTTTCCCGCCGATGTAGACCTGGCCACAGTTGTTAATTTTCTTGATAACCCGAATGTTGATCAGATTCTGGTCCAGAAATATGAGTGGCTCAAGGATCTGAGAACCGTTATCAGCGTGCTGTCCGTGGGGAATATCTTTGGAATGGAGAAATATCTCGCCGAGGGTGATCAGGTCTCTTATCTGCGTTTTAAAGATTTTCAGGGCAGGCAGTATGTGCTCTCCAAGGTCGATGAAGTAGCCAAAGTAATGGGCATAAGGCGTATGCGTCGGCAGCATGCGGTTCAGGCGGCGGAAGAGCTGGTGATGAACGCTTTGTACAATGCCCCCAGAGACGAAACCGGCGAGATCCTGTTTGGTAATATCGATCCCCACAAGAGGGTCTCAATGGACAGCCCGAAACCGGTCTCCCTTAGGTATTCTACTACGGAGCAGGGGTTGTTCATGGCCGTCCGTGACAGGTTTGGTGCGCTTAACAAGGGCACGGTCCTTGCCTACCTGAAAAAGTGCATTTATTCCAACGAGCAGATTGACCGTAAAACCATTGGCGCCGGCCTTGGAATCTATCTGACGGTGAACCGGGTTCAGTCCTATGTGGTGAATGTTGCTCCCGATGTGGCGACCGAAGTGATTATCAATATCCGTCAGACCCGGGATTTCGGTGTCCCGGGACTCATCGCATTCTTTGAGTACTAATAATGAAGAAGAAACCCGCTGAAGACGAAATAACCACTCTGCTCGGAGAGGGTGCCAGCTTCGAAGGCGATCTGACCTTTACGGGAAGCGTCCGTGTTGACGGTCGCTTAAAGGGCCGGATCAGCTCCGGCGAGGCGACGCTTGTTGTTGGCAAAGGCGGTCATGTAAGTGGAGAGGTGACCGTCGCCAATCTGGTTCTTTCGGGTACCATGTCAGGGACAGTGACGGTGTCAGGCCTCACCAGGCTGGTTACGGAGAGTGATTTCTCCGGTGATTTAACTACCGGCCGATTGTTGTGTGAAGATGGAGCCATGGTGCAAGGCACATTCGCTGTCGGCAAAGCACCGCAAACACGCACCAAAAAATAGAACAGACGATTGCGTTTGAGTTAAAAACTCAACTTGAAATTATAAGGGGTTTCGATACACTGGAGAAGAATTTCCGTTCGCAGTTCCGGGGCAATCCGTCGAAAGTCGGTGTATATTGCTGATCCGGCATTTCGTTCATGAGAAGGAAGATGGATCAATTTTATCCGCATCAGGCTTCCCCCGAGAGGCATCAATTTTTTCGAAAACTTATGCTGGTGAGTATTCTCTCCTCGGCCCTGGTTTTTTGCAGCCTCTTCGTTGCCAGATTATCCACCAGAACGTTTACCTCGATCTCCACTTTCCAACTGCTGTTTGAGTTGAGTTTCCCGGTTTTCGCCATGCTCTATTCTCTGTTGTGCATGGTTATGGCCCGCACTCCACGGAACATTGAGTTCTGGAGCAAGTGCTACATGTTGCTCAACACTCTGGGAATAGCGGCGGCTACATTTTTATTCAGCGGGTTTCGATCCCCCGCATTCTCTTTGTTTATCTGGTCCATCGGGATTTCAGGTATGCTCTTCTCCCCCAGGAGTGCCATCTGGACGGGTGTGGGGGTGATTCTGTGGTTTTTCCTCCTCCTCGTTCTTGAGCGCCTCGGTCTTTACACTCCGGTTTTTTTGTTGTCCACGCAATTCAACGCCTTTCAGACCATATTCTTTATCATGTTTTCCATGGTGCCTGCGCTCGCACTGCTCACCTATATTGCCATGAGTCACCTCACGCGGGCCATGCGGGATCTCTCCCTGAACAATGACCAGCTGCAACTCGTGGCCAACATCATTGATAACACCCACAACGGCTTACTGGTGGGGAACCGGCATGGAAAGATTATCCTCGTGAATCCGGCCTTTCTGAAGATGACCCGGAAAAAAACCAGCACGGTTATCGGAGAGTCCCTGAGTGAGTTTCTCGGGGAGATGGTAGGGCGAGAGAAGGTGAGGGAGATCCTGAGGAGCATAAAAGAGGGCGGGGTGTTTCAGGGGGAAATACCCAGTGCTCCTCAACGCGAAGAACACAGTATTTACAGTATTACCGGGAGTTTCATGTCCGCTGAGCAGGGTGGGCATATGATCTTTGTTTTTTCCGATGTGACCCAGGTGCGCAAGGCCCAGTCAGCCTCCCAGGCCAAGTCCATGTTTTTAGCCCATATGAGCCATGAGATACGGACCCCTATGAACGGGGTCATCGGGATGACCCAGCTGGCCCTCGAGTCGGATCCCAGCGTTGAGATGGGGCATTATCTGAAAACGATCCAGAATTCCGCCAATAACCTCGTCCATATTATTAATGATATCCTTGATTTTTCAAAAATTGAGGCAGGGCAGATGGTGCTGGAGAACCATCCCTTCAACGTACGGGAGATGTGCCAGAGCTGTATTGACATGTTTGCCTTTGCTGCGAGGGAGAAGGGACTGAACCTCTCGGTTCGTATCGGAGAGATGGTCCCGGAGATCCTGGTAGGGGATGCCACCAGAATCAAGCAGGTACTCATTAACCTCATCGGAAACGGGGTAAAGTTCACCGATGAGGGGAGCGTCATGCTCAGTGTGAAGGTCCGAAAACGCATGCCGGAGCGAGTGAAATGCAGTTTCAGGGTCTCTGACACGGGGAAGGGGATTCTCCCGGAGAAGGTGTCAACCATCTTCCAGAGCTTCACCCAGGAAGACGACACTATCACCCGAAAATATGGAGGGACAGGACTTGGACTTGCCATTTCACAGCGGCTGGTGGATGCCATGGGCGGAAAAATGGGCGTTCAGTCCACTCCCCAGGAGGGGAGTATTTTCGGGTTCAGGCTTACGTTGCGCATTGCCGACGAGGTGGAGGCCGAGACGACGCACTCGGGGCGCCACCGGATCATGGATTTCCTCCCGCAATTGACTGTCCTTGTGGTGGATGACAATTCCACCAACCGACAGGTGACCCGACTGATTCTCGAGAAGAAACAGCATGAGGTACGAGAGGCCGCGACCGGTCTCGAGGCGCTCCATATGATTTCACAGGAGGACTTTGATGTGGTCCTTATGGATGTCCAGATGCCCGAACTTGACGGCGTGACCACGACAAAAATTATTCGGCAGGTGGAGCAGGGAGAGATGGATATCCCCGATTTGGCGCTCCCGCTGGTGGCCGCGCTCATTAAAAATCTCAAGGGTGGTCACCTCAGTATTATCGCCGTGACCGCCCATGCCATGGGGAAGGACAGGGAGCGCTGTCTGGAGGCGGGGATGGATGACTACCTCTCCAAACCCCTGCTCCCTGAAAAGATTTTGGCGTCCATATATAAAACCGTATACAGCTACGGGAAGGAGGGTGAAATTAAAAAAGCCCTCCAGAATCAGGCCGATGTCGAAGGCGGCTCCTCGATTTCCTCCATGGAAGTGTCTCCCCGGGACCGCTGTGTGGTCTGGCTCATGGAGAACCATGGTCTTGATCTCAATGAGATAGAGATTCTGCTTATGGAGTCCGTTCCGGTCCTGTTATTGGGGATGGAGGAGTTGAAGGCCGCCCTGCAGTCCGTGGATATGGCGCTTGTGGCCCGGAAAGCCCACTGGGTGAAAGGTGGCGTGGTGGCCCTGGGGCTCGAAAAGGAGGGAGAGCAGTGCAAACTGCTGGAGCTTATTTCCCTGGGAAATTTGTCCGGGGATATGTGGGATCTGGTAGAGCAGATAGAACGCTCCATTACCCAGCTGGGCATGCCCTTTGGCGCCTGAATGTTTGCAATTTCAGGTGCAGAGAGTATAAATGCACCCATGTTGATTTTTGCCCTCATCGCCCAATTCCTGTCTCCCTCCTTTCAACTGCCGTACCCATGCGGGAAAATTCCTTCAGGAATGAGCTGCGTCCCGGGAGGTTGGTTCATCCGTGGCGCCAATGATCAGCGGCGTGACCAGCGGCCCCGGGCGAAAATTTATGTGAACACCTTTCTCCTGGATCGTTACGAGGTGACCGCTGGTGAATATGACCGTTGTGTCCTTGAGGGGCGTTGTGTCTACCAGAAGACAAATTACAACCATTTCTCCCACGATGATCAGCCAAAAGTCGGCCTGAGCTGGTACGCAGCCAGAAACTATTGTCGGGTCATGGGCAAGGATCTTCCCACGGAAGCCCAGTGGGAGAAGGCAGCGCGGGGCCCCGATGGTGAGAAAAACCCCTGGGGCAATGAATCGGCCACCTGCAGCCTGGCTGTGATCATGAATAAAAAGGGCCGGGGTTGTGGCGCGAAGGCGGTGTCACGGGAAAAGGGGAGAACCGCTGATGTGGGCAGTCGACCCGTGGGACGATACGGCCTCTATGATATGATTG
>JAHJLU010000236.1 GCA_018821745.1 Myxococcota bacterium
ATTTGCCAGGGGTAGCTCAACTGCTTTTCCAGCGCCCACCGGGTCTCACTTCAGGATTTTGTGGGAGACATACTTGAGCTTGCCCACCAGCTGCACGGAGCGGTAATCGTCATCGGTAGAGAGCAGCACGTGGGTCACATCCGCCGACTGCTGATTCCAGGTGGGATCCACGTCAATCCACCTGCCAAGCCACACCTGAGCCCAGGCGTGCCCGATGAACATACATCCCCTGCAGGTGTTTCTGCACTTAAGCCCGCTCACCCTGCGGGTGGGGATCTTTTGGGCCCGTGCGAGGGCGACGAAGAGCAGGGTGTGCTCCGTGCAGTCACCCCGGCGAGCCTTGGCAACAGCGACGGCGGTGTTGAGATTATAGTCCAGGTCCCCTTTAATGTACCGGTTCACAAAGGTAACAAGGCGGGCGACTTTTTCGGGGTTGGACCTTGCCCCTCCCACCGCCTTTTTCGACAGGGAGACAATGAGGGGATCGTCAAGCTGGAGCCGTGGTGAGGACCATAAATACTCTCGAAGCTCCGGCGGCGTTGGAAGATGCCTGAGCCCGCGCAGGTTATCCCGCTTGAGCGTTACCGTGAACTCATAGTTGTTCCGCCGTTTGATTGAATAGCGGCTGGTGTTGAACACCTTGAGCCCCACGGGCATATTTCCACGGAAGGTAACACTCATCTCCTCGGTTTTTTTGGTGATCCCCCTGATGGGCGTGGGGGTGACCATGATGCTCCGGTATTCAAAGAGTTCAAAACGCTCCAGCGCCTCTTTTTCCGTGGAAACCATGGAGGAATATATCCCCGCCTCGGTTTGAACGACCTGCCCGTTCATATCGATCAGCATGTTCACTATGCTCGGGGGATTTGCGCCGATCATGGAGGCCACATGGACCTTCTCGGGCTTTTTACCACGCAGATGGACCGGCTGCTGGGAATAGACTGCGATAACTCCGTTTGTATCGAGGTTTTTATGGAAACTGTAGCTCCGGATTCTGTAGGACCGGGTGCCCTTGACCCGGTTCTTGGCGATGAGCACCTGAACCGCGAGCCCCGAGTTCATGATGCTCCCGGGCTCCAAATCCAGAATCTGCTCCTTGGTCTCACTCTGTTTGGTATTGGCGAGCAGATTCTGTTTGGTGACTCTTTTGTAGATCCCCTTCTCCATGCGGGTCAGGGTGTAGGTGTTTTTCTCCTTATTGGTGTGCCCGGTCTTTTCGATGCTGACCAGCTCCCCGTCGCCAAAAGCCTGGTAGAGGGACTTGGTCACATAGTACTCGACGCTGATCACGCCGAACCGCATGTACTCAATCTGGGAGATGGAGATGCAGTGCAGATAGAGTTTCCCGTCAATGGTTTTTGTCTCCCACCGCTCCACCTCATACCCTGTCTTGTTCCCCTTGATAGCGGGGATGCTCCAGATCTCTTTCCCCACCGTGGGCAGGTATTTCAGAATGGTCGCGATGGGGACCTTGACCATGGGCGCATTTTTCACAAAAGCCGTGAGTTTCTCGGGAGTCGCGTTGGCAGCGTTGTGGAGGGGGGGATATGCCGCAAATTTTGAAACGGTGTTGGCCTCCGGTGGCTGCTCGGCGGCCGCCTCGGATTCCTCTGACGCCTCCTCGGATTCCTCCGATGCAGGAGGAGCCTTCATGGCAGAAACCCGCCCCTTCCCCTTGGGAGTTGGAGTTTTCTTATCATCGGAGGTGTTCTCTTCTTTTTTCTGGCTACAGCCAAAAAGAGAGAGCAAAACAACCAGAACAACAGCGGGTGTATTCATATCTGGACCTTTACAAGATTCTCAGATCCAAAGCACAATTGGGGAATTTTGTCGAATAAAAATGGACCGCCATACGAATATCCTGAAAATGAAAATTGACTTTGCCGCAGAACGCGCAGACAATGATCACAGGAGGATTTTACCATGAAACAAATCACATTACTTATTGCTTCGTTTCTCCTGATTTCCCTGTGCGCCTCCGTAGCGGGCGCAACCACCATCACCGGCCAGGGCAGCGCCACCATGCAGCTTCCCCGGCTGCTCACACCAACCCAGTCCATCTTCCCCAAGCTCAATTTCTCCAAAGCTGCCACAATCAAGGCACCTGTGATTGTCACCGCCGAGTCAGTCCCCTTTGGCACCCGGGCCTGGACCAACGATCCCGAGACCGAACCGGCACCGCCGCCGCCCCCCACCGGATACCAAGGCTCCCCGGCCCAGCCCGCTCCCATGGCACCTGCCAACGCGCCCTACGAAGAGAGCAACATCCTGCTCTATACGGTTGTCACCGTGGCCGTTGTTGTTGGTGTTCTGGTGCTCCTGGTGCTCATCTCCGGCGAAGACGACACCTACGACGACGGGTACAAGAAAAAATCCCTCGCCGCCCCCAGAGCCCCCCTCCTGAACTTCTCCTTCTAAAACTTCTGTCGAAAATCAACCCGATAAAATAGCTCCCGTTGAGAAGCGCTGCACGCAGTTCTGGAGTGAAGTGAGCATAAATCGCGGGACCCAGGATAAATAACGGGAGCGGGTGGAGCCCATGATTCATGGGGGTGGGGCAAAATTGTCATACCCTGCCCGCTTGTGTTGCTGAAATATTTTCTACACCCATAATCAGTTCACTCAGTAATATTTTTTAACATTACAATTTCAACGCAATTTATCATCTTTTTGATCCAGGGAGGCAGCGGGCACATCTATTGCATTAGTATAGAATTAGCGGCTGGAGGTTCTTATGCGCACACCACTTATCTTAGCTTATTTTCTTTTCATGCTCCCGACGGAATTATGGGCCGCCGGCGGCCAGGGGGGCCCGCGCTCCCTGGCCGTCCATCCTTTTAACACGGTGACAGTTGACCTGAAAGGGTTCGCGCTGGGGGGAACCAACACCATTTCAGGCGAGGACAGGGGCTTGGTGATGAGTCCGCTCATGAACCACAATGGCAAAACCATCTCTCGCTCAGGGAGGAATTTTTTTACACCCCCTTCTGTTGTAGTATTGTCCCTGCTGTGACCGTTGCTTCTTGTGTCAAAAGGAAAACCCATGGATAAAATTGCCCTTCTGTTTCTTTCACTCTCCCTCATCGCCTTCACCGCGTGTAAAAAGCAAAAATCACCGGCGGGCAAACCGCACATGTGTGCCCACCGGAGCAATCCCTCCATGAATGAGTATCAAGTGGTGTTCAAGGGGCTCCCGGCTGAGCTTGTCAAGAGTGTCAGCCATGAAATCCACGGGAAAATCTATGAACTGGTGGAGAAGGGCGGAATCGCCCAAACCCCCGCAAAAGTGGGCGCCCATGCGTTTTGGGTGGGTGAGAAGGAGAAGGTCGCCTGCGTCATTGAGGTGAGCGCCAGCAAAAAAAATGGTCCTGACACCAGCGTCAATTTTCAGATGTTTCTCAATGAACAGGGTAAAAAGCGGCGGGTCTTCAATCCGGGCAACTTCAACCTCACCCAAATGATGGCCAACAGCAAAAACAAAAGCATGGAGCATCTGCTTGCCCACCTGACTGTGATACTGACCTTCAAATAGGCTTTACAGCCACAAACCGGTGGGGATTTTCAGCCTACACCCCCTTCTTGTACTGTTGATTGGTGGTGGGGGAAAGCCGCTCTTTCAAGGCGGCAGCGGCCCGGGGATCGACTGCGAGGAGCTGTTGAAACAGGGCGATGGTCTCGGCGGTCTCATCCATAGTCAGCGTGATGGCGCTGAGTTCATCTAAATCGATGAAGAACCGGGTAAACTTCCCCGGCAGCTCCGTGACAATATCGCAGTTGAGGGTGTGGGTGTCCGAGTAGATCCGGTGATGGAAGCCCGGCTTTTTGTGGATAACAAAGGAGTCTCCCCTGGTGTTGTCCATGGTGGCATGGGCTGCGCAATTCGGGAGGCACTCTGCGTCCACCACCTCTTTCGAGCAGCCGGTCACGGGCATGAGGAGACACTGACGACTGGTAAAGAGCACGGTGGGGGAATAGATGAAGTACCCCAGCTCAAAATCCCGTGGCCCCGTAATACTCGCCAGCTGGGAGGCGCTCAGTTCACCGGAGAGGATGGCACCGTGGCAGTTGAACCGCTCCTTGAGACATAAAGCCGACCAGGAGTTTGTGATATTCATACCGGGGCCCGCCTGCCACGGGATCCCAAGCTCACTCGCCGCGTGGGCGATCCCCGAGTTGTCGGTCATGATACTGGCCGGTCTCACCGCCTTGAGAAGACTCACCGCGGCCGCGTAGCTCTCACCCACCAGAATTGAGGGAAACCAGGGCGTGACACTCCTGTGGTCCAGAAACATTTCCGTAAGCTCCCCCTGGCTGCGGTCCATACTCTCGGGGAGCCGATAATAAAGGGCAACATCGCCACTGGCCTCCAGGGGAAGCAGCCCGGGGGAGGAGATGACCACACCCAGGGAGGGAGTCACCGCATCGGCCATTGGTTCGGGCGTGGGGATCACCACAGGGGGAATGGGCTCCCGGGAACCGTTGAGCAGGCCATGGAGCCGGTTCTTGATGCCGGTCAGATCCGTGGAGGGCAGATAGAGGCCCTGCGGGAGCCCTGATGTGTCCAGATCCTCGACAAAATAGGTATTATTATTCAAAGATTTCAAACTTTTCAGGAGGATTTTTTCGCCCAGGCCGTGGGTGGCCGCCTGAACCAGAGCCGATTCCGACACCGCCGAAAAGAGCGTGTCCGGTGTTGACACCGTAACCCGCAGAGGCTCTCCGGGGGCGCCAAGGGCAGATATTCGCAGCGGCGTCCTCTGCGACTCAAAGGAATCAATCAGGGAGGCAACCTTCTCCACAGCCGCCGCCTTCTTGTCATAGAGCTCCAGTTCAAACAGGTCCCGTTCCGCGTCAGTGGCAGCGCCGCTTCGATCCGAGAAATGCTTCACCGAGTTATCAACCGGGTTGTCGATAAACATTGCCTTTCCTGGCTCTCCCTTGAGGTAGGAGTTGGTGAAGTCCCGGTTAAAGACCATATAGAGGTCGCTGTTGTCCACGGAGAGCGGCTGCCCGCTATAGAGCCGATCGAGCTGCTGACGCCACGACCGCACCACCGCGTGGACGTAGTGGGGCTTTTTGATTCTCCCCTCAATCTTCAGGGCGTCCACCCCACTTGCCCAGAGCGCCTGTGTATCGAAGAAGGCGGAGTTGTCCTTCAGGTTCAGGGGATACTCATTGCCCATGGGCGTGACCGCATACCTGTCGCGGCAGGGCTGACTGCAGCGGCCCCGGTTCCCCGAGTTGCCGCTCAGAAACGAGCTCATGTAGCAGATCCCCGAAAAGCCTATGCAGAAGGAGCCGTGGACGAACACCTCGGTCTCCGTCTCCATGGTGTGTGCGGCCGCGGTCATTGCAGCGATCTCAGGGAGGTTCAGCTCCCGGGCCAGATTGACACGGGCCACTCCCAGTTGATGATAAAAGGCCAGTTGCCCCTCGTTGTGGATGGTGCACTGGGTGGAGGCGTGCACGGACAATCCGCGAAAATACCGTGACAGGAGGTAAAACAGCCCGGGATCCTGGACAATGATCCCGTCGATGTCCATGTTGAGGAGGCGGTTGAGCATCCGAACCAAGGTAGTGATTTCAGACTCCACGAACAGGATATTCAGGGTGAGAAAGAGTTTGCAGTGGTGGTTATGCGCCAGGGCGATGACCCCGGGCAGCTCGTTGAGCGAGAGGTTGTAGGCACGGTATCTCGCGTTGAATATTTCAACGCCGCAATAGACGGCGTCGGCACCGGCGAGAATGGCCGCCTTGATGGAGTCAAGATCGCCTCCGGGGGCCAACAGTTCCATTTTCCGTGTCATGAAATATTCTGACCTGTCAAAAATGACCAATCATCAAACGACGAATCAATTCTTCCACCCAAGGCGGTCACGATCGGGCGTCCCGGCAAAATACCACGCCTCCCCCCACGGCGCAAAGCCCATAATCCCCCTGGTCCCTCCCCTGCAAAATCAAGAATCTTTATGCTGCCAGTTTCACAACCTGCGCTGAAGAGAATATAAGAGAAATCTATGCGCCAAGATGGATATGGGTATTGCAGGTTGCGTGTGGAGTGTGGACGAAATTTTTTCCCGCTGACAGAGCATGGTGAGCGGGGTTACTGCCCGGATTTGTCTTCCCTGAACCTGCCGTCAGGCCCCTGCACCCAGGTAAAGAGATTCCAGCGCACCATCAAATACAGCTTCATGGTGAAGGCGGCTCTGTCAAAGGGGCCGACATTGGCCTCCGGTTTGAAATTCTCGACCTCATCCTGAACCATGGACCCCTGAAAAGAGGCCTCAAACCCGACGCTCAGAGTGCTGCCCAGAGTGAGCATCACGCCCGCTCCCGCCTCAACACCAAAATAGTTCGCCTTCTCCTTCAGATCTGTCTGTGGGTCGAGTACATACTGTACCTGCTCGTACAGCGCCCCGGCCTTCACATAATAACTGTACCCCTCGGGGTTATATTTGAAGGGGAAATAGGTAACGGAGAGGCTGGCCCCGCCGCCATCCCGATCTCCGTACTCGTTGGAGCCAAAGGTCATGCTCACGATGTTGAACCCCGCCACCTCCAGTCCCAGGTAACGGTTGGGGAAGTAAAAGAGCGAGAACTGCGCTCCCCCGATGGGGCCGTCACCGTCAAAACTGAACCTCGACGAGAGCGCCGCCCCAAAGCTCTTGAGGTGGGGCGTGTATTTTTTGACAACAGTGAGCTCCGGTGGCTTCTTTTCTGCGGTGGCGGCGGCAGGGGAGGTTGCTCCCGAAGCCCCGGCGGCAGGTCGCTCGCGGTCCGATGATGCCAGGGGGTGAGCGTCAACTCCCTTTTCCTCTCCCTTCAGCTCCATTCCCTGTCTGGACTTGTTCGTCGTCTCCGTTGCGTCTTTTGTATCGAGTTGATCCACCGGTGGAGGAAGTTGGCCATCATTTTCAGGGGTTTGTGCCAAAGCGCTCCCAGAAACCATGATCCCGGCGAGCGAAACGAGAAAAATGAGCGTGCGTAAATGATTCATTGTCACATCCTTGTTATGAAAAACCTAAAATATACATAAGCACCCCCAATATACTCTTCAACTGGACCGTTATTCTATATCAAACACGATAATTATATTTTTCAACCGGGAGAAAAGAGCGAAGTCAAGGGTTCACAACCGAGGGAAGATTGATTGAAATATTGGAGTAATTCCCGGGGAAGCGGGTAATTTGCTCACCCACGGTACATGGATGAATCAGGCCTTGCTCGCTGCGGGTTTATTGAACCAGGGGGCGGTCTTTTTGCAGAAGGCCACCAGCATGAGCATGACGGGGACCTCGATGAGTACTCCCACAACGGTGGCGAGGGCGGCCCCGGAAGAGAGCCCGAAGAGCATGACCGCCGTGGCGATGGCAACCTCGAAGTGGTTGGAGGCGCCGATGAGCGCGGCGGGGGCGGCGTCCTCGTAGGGAAGCTTCAGCAGCTTTGCCAGAACGTACCCCAGGGCAAAAATCACCACGGTCTGGATGAAGAGGGGAATGGAGATCCACAGGATGGTGAGCGGATTTTTTGCGATCACCTCCCCCTTGAAGGAGAAGAGGAGCACCAGGGTGACCAGCAGCGCCACGATCGTCACGGGTGTGAGGAGATGGAGGAACCGCTCCTTGAACCACTGCTCTCCCTTGAGCGCGATGATCCACCGCCGTGACAGATACCCAAGCACCAGGGGAAGCGCCACGTAAACCCCCACGGAGAGCAGCAGCGCCTGCCAGGGGACCGGGAGGCGACCCACACCCAGGAGCAGACCCCCAAGAAGACCGTACAGGACAAGCATGGTGAGCGAGTTGATGGCCACCATCACCAGTGTCAGCCCGTCGTTCCCGCGGGCGAGATAGCCCCACACCAGCACCATGGCGGTGCAGGGGGCGATGCCCAGAAGGATGGCGCCCGCAAAATAGGATCGCCACAGGGGGATCTGGAGCATCTTGATGCCGTCGTGGAGCACCACGGTTCCAGCCCCGTGGGTTGATCCCAGGGGAAGATCAAGGCCCAGGGGCATCCGGACAAAGTCCACCGCGTCCACCCCTATGACACCGCGGAAGATGACTCCCAGAAAGAGCATGGCGATGAGATACATGGTGAAGGGCTTCACGCACCAGTTGATAAAGAGGGTCAAAAAGACGGGCTTCCCGCTTTTTCCCGCCTCGATGACTCTGGCGAAGTCGATCTTGACCATGATGGGGTACATCATGAAAAAGAGACAGACGGCGATGGGGATGGAGATCACCGGGGCGCCGTTGACCGAGAGGGACATGCCGTCGAGGGTGCGTGCAAAGGAGGGCAGGAGCTTGCCCAGGATGATGCCCCCCACGATGCACAGCCCCACCCACAGGGTCAGGTACTTCTCAAACACACTGGACATGGAACGAGTGGATTCACGCGTCTTTGTGGTCAACACACACCTCCCTGAGGATCACGGGGAGGGTCGTCACATAGGCGGCGATCATGTCCCGGACCTCTCTGTAACAGTCACGTTGCTCATCTTCGCTCCCGCCCCGCTCAGCTACCTCTCGGGCCAGAAGGGGGGGATCGGGGAAACTCTGGTGGATTACTGTTTTCGCACCGGGGAAGAAGGGGCACGCTTCCCGGGCGCTGTCACACACCGTAATGACCGCGTCGAACCGCAGGTGGAGGAACTCGTCCATCAGGGTTGAGCGGTGTGAGGAGATATCCACGCCCACCTCGGCCATGACACCCACGGCATGAGGATTGAGGCCATGGGTCTCAACGCCGGCGCTGAAGGCTTCGAGAAGTTCACCCCACTGTGCGTTGGCAAACCCCTCGGCCATCTGGCTGCGACAGGAGTTTCCCGTGCACAGAAATAGTACGCGGAGGCGAGTGTCCATTTTACAGACTCCACACGGTGACGCTGCTTAAATATATACCAAGCAAAATCAGCACTGTTCCCGTCACATACCGGGCTTTCTTCTCGAAGCCCGTGATGGTCTTGAAGAGCCTGCCCAAGAGGGACCCTGAGCAGGCGGCCACCGTGGCAAACACCAGCACGGGCAGCGCCGTCCCCAGCCCGAACAGCAGCGCATAAATCAGGGACCCGGATTTTGTCATGGCCACGGGGAGAAAGGATCCGAAATAGATCGCCCCGCTCACAGGGCAAAAAGAAGCCGCGAAGACAAAGCCCAGTAAAAAGGCACCCAGAAAGGGGACCGCACCCAGCCGCTCCGTCAGACGCGCCATAGCCCCGCCCCTGCCCGTGGGAAGGGTGATGAGCTCCACCAGAAACATACCCGTGAGTATCAGCACGGGACCAACAATCATGGGAAACCACTTCTGCAGAAAGTGGGCCACCACGGGCATGGAGGAGACACTCACCAGAAACAGGGCCGTGAGGAGCACATAGAACGCCATCCGCCCCAGCGCGTAGGAGATACCCGCCAGCAGCGTTGACCGGGGGCGGTTCATCCTGCGCCCGACGAAGCTCACGGCGGCGATATTGGTGGCCAGAGGACAGGGGCTGATGCTCACCAGGATCCCCAGCCACAAAGAGGTAAAGGCCGCCCACCACACGCTCATTTGGTCCGTCCAAGGAGGAAGGTGGAGACCTCGCTTTTGATGTAGTCCAGGAAGGCGTCTCCTTTTCTGACCCGGGAGAAGACGTCATCAATGCGCTTGTACACGGGCTTGCCGTCTTTTTTGTAGGCCAGCACCACCACACGGCCCCGAAGGGCAAAATCCTTCACGAAGTGTTCATTCACGGGCTCATCAAGGTTCACGCTCTGAAACTTCAGGGTGCCCGCCGCCAGCTCCCCGGCAAAGCCGCTGTCCAGTGCCTTGCGCACCTGTTTTTCAATAAGGTTGCAGGTGTAGCAGCGCTTGGTCCCGTGGAAGTAATAGACGACACGCTCCTGGTCCTTGAGCTCCAGTTTCCCCGAGGGAGCGGTCACTTTCTTGTACACAATAACGCCTGCGGTCGCCGCCACAAAGAGGAGGAGGAGTCCCGTCACTATTTTTTTCATGGCTCACACCCCCTGCTTCTTGAGCAGCTCGGTTATCTCTGAGACCGAGAGCAGCTTGCCCGCGCTCAGCACCTTGCCGTCCAGGGCGAGGCCTGGCGTCTGCATGATGCCAAAGGAGATTATCTCATTGATGTCTTCGACCTTGACGACCTCCAGCGCCGCTCCGAAGCCTGCGGCTGCCTCGGTGGCATGCTCCGTGAGCTTTTTGCACTTGGGACATCCTGTTCCGAGAACCTGTAATTTTTTCATATCATATCCTTTCTTTCACTCCACCCTCAGTGGGGGAGCATACTGTATCCGTAACCGGCCATGGTGGAGAGCATCACCACCAGGACCACAAACACCACGGTCTTCTTCGTCCCCATAATGGAGCGGATGACCAGCATATTGGGGAGAGAGAGCGCGGGACCCGCCAGAAGAAGCGCCAGCGCAGGACCTTCCCCCATCCCTTTGTCCATGAGCCCCTGAATAATGGGCACCTCTGTCAGGGTCGCAAAATACATGAAGGCGCCGGCCAGAGAGGCCAAAAAGGTGGAACCAATCCCGTTGCCACCGAGGGCGCTCTCCACGTATCGGGCGGGAATAATCCCCTCATGACCGGGAGTTCCCAGCAAGAACCCGGCCACCGCGACACCGGCGAAGAGCAGGGGCATAATCTGGATCGCATAGCCGGTGGTGGATTCCAGCCACTCCCGGGGCTTCCCCCGGTTGACAAACAGCACCACGCTGAGGGCCAGAATTCCCACCAGAAACACGATATTGGGCGTGGCGCCGGGGATCAGCAGCGCGGCACCGGTCACCAGGCCACCCAGGGCGAACTGCCACAGGGGGATGGCCATGATCCGGGAAAGAATCCCCATCATGACCAGCGCGCTCGCCCCCGTGAGGTACCATTTCACGGAGTAGACGGCCGCAAAAAACCCGCTGGATTCAGTGCCGGGGCGGGCCCAGTTGGCGAAGACCAGCACCAGCATCATGGAGAAGACCAGAACGGCGCTGGCGAGCAGACCCAGGGAGTCGTCGTCTCCCACCTGTTGCGCCTTAATGGTCGGTGCCTTCTCCTCTTTAAAAAAGAAGGCCATGGCGAGGCCGATTATCACACTGAAGAGGACAGCCCCCACACCCCGGGCGATGCCCATGCGGGCGCCCAGAATCTTTGCGGTCAAAATGATCGCCAGCACGTTGATGGCGGGGCCACTGTACAAAAAGGCTGTGGCCGGACCGATCCCCGCGCCCATCTTGTAAATCCCGGCGAAGAGGGGCAGGACCGTGCAGCTGCACACGGCGAGGATGCTCCCACTGACGCTCGCCACGCCATAGGCCACCACCTTCTTTGCCCCGGCCCCCAGGTACTTCATGACGCTGCCCTGGGATAAAAAGATGCCAATGGCGCCGGCGATGAAAAACGCCGTGAGGAGGCACAGGATCACATGCTCCCGTGCATACCAGCGCAGAAGCCGCAGGGACTCAAAGACAGCCCCCAGGAAGCGGGGACTCTCAAGGGGGAGCGTATAGAGCGCCGCAAAGACCGCGAAGATGCCAACGAGCCAGCCCAGTTCACGTTTTCCCATGGGGTTACTTCACCTTCCCGCAGGCAGTGCAGGCGTCGGAGTCCGGCTCGGATGTCTCTGCTGAGAGGCTGCGGACGCACTCGATAAAGGAGAGGACACAGGGCGTACGCAGGGAATAATAGATGCAGTTTCCCTCCCGGCGCGAGGCGAGAATCCCGCTCTGCCTGAGCACGGAGAGGTGGCGGGAGATGGTGGAGATGTCGGAGCCGATGGCGGCGGTGATCTCCTGGACACAGAACTCTTTTTCAGCCAGCATCTGGACAACGCCCAGGCGGGCGGGATGTGCCAGGGCTTTAAAAACGGTGGCGGGATATTCATTGTCGGTGAGTGAGATGGGCATGGGGGACCTCATGGTGATTCCTTGACGGAATGTTCACGAGGTTTACCCTATTTGGCTATTTTGTCAAGTAGCCAAATAGATTATCCTGCCGGGCAGAGGGTAGACCCTGCAACTAACTGTTATCAACTAAAAATAGGAGCGCATTCCCTCTTCAATAAACTCCTGCTGCCAGACGGAAAAGAGGGTAGCATCCTCGGGGATATGATGCCCCATGTCCAGCATCATGGCCAAAAACTCCCCGAGCAGCTCCCGCTCGATGACCAGAGGCTCCATGGTCATCCCCTCCTTGATCCGGTACCGCTGCAGATCAATGAGGTAGGGGGTCTCATCGCCCTGCAGCTCCATGTTTTCAATGACTCTCCCCCGATAGGTGAGAATAAGCCGATCGGGCAGGCTCAGCAGGCTCTCCAGCTCCTTTTGAAGGATCGCTGTCTGCACCCCGTCCGTCTCCGCCATCATGGTGAGGAGAAATCCATTCTGGGTGATAACCTCCCCCGCGTAGGCCAGTTGGGTGGCCATCTTCCGGCGAAAGCCCGCCTTCTGGAAGCGGTTTTTGTACTGAAAGTTACAGTAGTTCACCCCGATGGGCAGCTTCTCCCTGATTACAAACTCCATGATCTCATAGGCGGCCAGCTCGGACTCCAGCACCGTGGGCTGCTCCCCGTGGAGGTAGGTGTAGTTTCTGGCGAGCAGCTTTGGAGCGTTGTATGCCGTGAGCCTGAGCTGGTGCAGATTCAGGTTGGTCACCCCGTTGGAACACAGGGTGGGCAAAATCGCTTTGAGCGTGGGCACATCCTCGGGGACTGCGGGAATCTCCACGGTCACGTGTTCGATCCACCGGGAGGCCTCCTTGCACACCTCGGGCTTGTAGTTGACAGCCCCCAGATCAAACCGGATCTCGTTGAGCCCCGCCCGGGCCAATGATCGGAATTTCTCCTGGTCCGCCAGAATACCGTTGGTGTAAAGCCACATGTAGAGCGCGGGATCGCAGTCCCTCCGCAGGGCCTCAATATAGGCAAGGGTCCGCTCCATCACCATAAGGGGCTCACCACCGCTCAGGGCCACACCGGAGAACCCGAAGCGGTTGATATACCGGGCGTAGTCCCCGGGGTCAGAGAAAATCAGCCGCTGGGTCTGGGGAAGCTCCTCCAGATCCTGCCGGGCAGGGCAGTAAAAGCAATGGGCATTGCAGATACCTGTCACAAAGAGACAGGACCACTCCCCCGCGCCACACAGCTCGCAGCCCCGGGAGAGCGAATTAACCCAGGGCTTGGTGTTCTTGAAGGCCCAGTTCATGCCCGATCCCGTCCGGGAAATAAAAGCATCACGCTTTTCTTCGTATTCAAGGGCTAAATAGGGGTTGACCCAGTTCACCGCCGATTGGTATTTACCATGTTCAACCGCCGCCCTGTTGGATATCTCATTGAGGAAATGTAAATAGGTTTTCATGCCAGAATTGCAGGCACTCCGAACTGCACCCGCAACAGTACATGAACCGCCACCCCTGTAAATAGTTTTTTCCTAGTATTTTAAAAGAGTTAAGAAACTCTCAATTCCAAATGATCAAAAAACGCGGATCACCAATCCCTTGAGATGCTTACCGGGTATTTACTGCAATCGAAGTGCAGATCTTCTCCAGCCTGCCGGCTGCGGTCTCGAACTGACTGATGCCACCTGATTTTATCAGTGACGCCCGGCATTCAAGGATGTGTCCCCGCTCATTCAGATAATATTTCACATACAGGAGACCTTTTTTCCGCGTGTGATACACCACCAGATATCCTCTGGTGCCCTTGCTCTCCTGTTTTTTGACCACCATCTTTTTTCCGATACGGGACCGGCTCAGCGCCTTAGCCAGTGAGGGAACCTCCCCCCTGGTCAGGAGAAGCACAATACGGGGAGTTGACACAACCTTTTTGGAGGGATCAACGAACGCAACATGGCCCGGTCCGGCGCGTCGCTTTTCCTGGGCAAAGCCGTCGGGTATGTCCATGGAAAGGTCCAGGGTCAGTTCACCGAGCTTCAGTGTAACCTTCTCTTTTTTCAATGTTTTGGTGGACCAGTTA
>JAHJLU010000237.1 GCA_018821745.1 Myxococcota bacterium
GGCCATGCACGAATTCCAATCATCCATCATCCCTGCGACGGTGTTTCATAAACGGTTTATGCCCCGTGAGCATCAGTTTCGCTATCCCTATCTCCTGTTCGCCTTCCATTTGACAGAGCTGGAGTCCGGATCCCTCGACAATGGGCTTTTTGCATACAACAGGAGCGCCCCGCTCGCGCTCCATTGCAGCGACTATCTAAAGGAAGAAGAGGGGACCATCAGTGAGAAGCTGGCAGTGATTTTGTCTGATGCGGGGCAGGAGGCTCCTGGCCACGTCATGCTGGTAACCGTGCCGCGCTGGTTGGGACACCATTTCAACCCTGTGAGCTTTTACTTTTGCTACGGGAGCGCCAAAGAGACAGAGGCATTATCCTCCTCTTCACTGCAATGCGTGGTCTGTGAGGTCAGCAACACCTTTGGTGACAGGTCTCTTTATGTGCTGCCCGCTCAGCCCTCAGAAGATCCCCCCTACACGTTCACCGCGCAGAAAATGATGCATGTGTCTCCCTTTAATAACATGAAGGGGGATTACACCTTCCGCATGGCCGACCTGCGTGAACGCTGCAATATCAGCATAACCCTCGAGCGGGACGGGGAACGGGTTCTGGTGGCCACCCTGCACGGTGATCTTCTCCCGTGGTCCAGGGGCAAACTCGCCGCCACCCTGGCGAAGGCCCCCTTCACTCTATTGCTCAGCCTGCCGCGCATCCATGTTGAGGCGGTCAAGCTGTGGGTTGCGAAGCGGCTCACCTTCTTCTCCCGCCCTGCCCCGGACAAGGAACACTTTATTCGTGTTCGACACGAGACCGCCCTTGAGGGATTTTTCCGCAGGCGTCTCCTGGCCGTGCTCAAGGAACTCCCTGAGGGGAGTGTGGTGATTGACCTGCCTGATGGGACACACCAGGAGCTGGGTCTCCCGGAAGCCTCACCCCGGGGTCACATCCGTGTCCTGGATCCCAGATTTTTCTCCAGGGTCGCCCTGCACGGGGATATTGGTTTTGGCGAGGCTTACACCCGTGGCTTTTGGGAGAGCGACGACCTTAATACGCTCTTGACCACACTGCTGCGCAATTATTCGTATATCACCCTGCACAAGGGGCAGTTCTCTGTGCTCTCCGCGCCCCTGGGAGCACTGCTCAAGATGTTGCGCCGGAACACTCCCACTCAGAGCAGGACGAATATTCGAGAACACTATGATATCTCCAATGGGTTCTTCGAACTCATGCTCGATTCCACTATGATGTACTCCAGCGCTCAGTTCAAAGATCCCCAGTGGAGTCTGGAGCGTGCCCAGCAGTACCGGATCGGGAAATTTATTAAAAAACTCAGGCTGACCGCCGCCGATCACCTGCTTGAAATTGGTTGCGGATGGGGAGGATTTGCTGTGGCGGCAGCCAAAACCACGGGGTGCAGGGTGACCGCTGTGACCATCTCCGAGGCGCAGGCCTCTTATGTGCGGCAGCGGGTGCAACGGGAGAGCGTGGGACACCTGGTCCAGGTGGTCAACGCTGACTACCGTGAACTGACGGGCCAATTTACCAAGATCATCTCCATTGAAATGCTTGAGGCAGTGGGGCGTTCTTTCCTTCCCACATATTTCAAGGCCCTTGACAGGCTCCTGGCGAGCGGAGGGCTTGTTGCGCTCCAGTTTATTGCCATCCCAGACCAACGCTACAAACGCTACGTCCATGACTTTGACTGGATCCGAAAGCACATCTTCCCTGGTGGAGGGCTCCTCTCTCTCAACGAGGTCTCTTCCATCCTCAAGAACCATACTTCCTTTTATATTGAACACTTGGAGAATATTGGTCCCGACTATGGGCTCACCATAGGGTGCTGGCAGGATAATTTCGAGGCAAATATGGCATCAGTGGAGGCCCTTGGGTTCGACGAGAGTTTTATTCGCACATGGCGGTATTATCTCTCCAGCACCCGTGCGATGTTTGATGCCGGGCAGCTCCAGGATCTGCAACTGGTGCTTGCCCGCCCTGGCACGGAGGAGATGTCGGCCCGGGAAAGCGTTGAGCATATATGATAGTTATAACTGCTCTCCTGACGCTGTGGCAACTTGATGGGCACCTCTCTGGAGAGAACTGAACTGAACCGATCCATCAACAACAAGGGTTATCACCCGCCGTTTATGGTGATCCTTTATGGAGAAAGGTGGTCCTAATGGAGTCGATCAAGGTGGGGATAAGCAGATGTCTTCTGGGGGACAAGGTTCGATATGATGGCCAGCACAAACTGGATCATTTCTTGCGCGACCAGGTTGGGAGGCATGTCACATGGGTCCCAGTGTGTCCCGAGGTTGAGTGTGGGCTCCCCATCCCCCGGGAGGCCATGCGCCTTGTGGGAGATCCGGAGAACCCGCGGCTGCTCACACGAAAGACAGGCAGGGA
>JAHJLU010000238.1 GCA_018821745.1 Myxococcota bacterium
CAGGGCGAGCACCATGATCACCACCCCCGCGCTAAAAGCCCCCCGGGCCAGCGACTGATCCCGGTGAACCATGTTGAGCTCCGTGAGGATGAAGTTCCAGTCGTGGAAGCCGTAGGGCGCCGTCTGCCCCGTGTTGCCCCCGATGAGGGGGAGCGTCATGGCGCGGGCGTCGTTGATATAGGGGGCCAGGTCCACAAAATTCTGACCAAACCACCAGAAGGCCACCGCCGCCCCAAAGCCGTTGCGCATCTTCCACAGAAACGCGACGAGGATCACCAGGGGGACCAGAAGCTGCATGATGCTGCCCCCCGCCGAGGTCCACAGTCGCCCCAGGGGCCGAAAGAAGATATGCCCCGCCTCGTGGAAGGGGAGGTTCACCAGGTGGATCCACGCACCCATGATGGTCATCCCCGAGAGAGGCGCCCTTGCCAGCTTCCAGGTGTAGAGCGCCAGGAGCACGGCGAAAACCACCCGCCCCCCGAAGTAGACCGGACCGGTCTCGCTCTCCACGGGGAGAAACCACTCCACATACCAGGGCGACTCCCCCCTCGGGGCCGGATCGTCTGCGGGCGATTTACGAAAATCCAAGGGTCCGCTCATGGCCCCACTCTACCCATAACCACCCCCCATGGCAACCCACCCTCGCCTCCTTCATGAAGCAGTCTGCAAAGTTTTCGCGGTTCGGAGGGATGGAATGCTCCACGTGGTGACAGGCCGATTGCAAACGGGGAGGGCTATTTCCAGGTGGAGAGTTTTATCTGGATACCGCCCTCGTGGATACGGCGGCCTGCGAACCAGTTGAGACGGTAATAGGGGAGAAAGACGAGAGAGTGGAGCGGCCCCAGAGAAAGAGAGCGGGTGGTGGGGATTGGCAGCGCGGTGAAGAAGGCCCAGTTGAAGCCGCGCTCTTGGCTGCCATACATGTACCCGCCGCTGCCCCCGATGAGGATCCCCAGGGCGAATACCGCCTCAAGGTGTGCCCCATAGCGGGTGTTGTCGTTCTCGTTCATCGCCTGCAGGTGGAGGGAAATGGAGAAGGGGAAGGCGCTGCCCTGGCGCCCCTTTTTGGGGTCCGGTTTCTCCACGAGCATAAAGAGGTAGGAGAGGTCCAGCCCCGCGGCCCACCCGGAGCCCTTGCCATTCACGTAACTGAATGTCGGGCCCACATTGTAGACCCCGTCAATGGACTTCCAGTCAAAGTGGCGGGGCTTCTCCTTGTCGGCCTTGCGCTGTGGTTCCGTGTCTGTATCGGCCTTGCGCTGTGGTTCCGTTTCCTTGGCTCCAGCGGGGTTCCCCGCAGCTGATTCGGGGATGGTGAGTGAAAGAGTCGTTACAAGCAGCGTTAAAAAAAGTAATGAGGGTTGCATGGGCACCTCCATAATCCGTTAAAACACAGAAAAAAGCTACCATGGAGACATGGGCGGTCGCAAGCGGGTCAATATACACAGGCATTGAACAATCAATTCGGGAAAAGTTTTGTCTCGATTTACACTAAGAAATGAGTTTTAATTCCAAAGTGTTCTCCATGAACCGCACGGGTAAAGGAGCAGATTTGGGACAGGAAATATCGGTAACCCGGGCCAGCAGAAGAGTGATGCTGTTTGCCCTGGCAACAATTATTCTCGTTGGGGTCTGCGTTACCGGCATTTTGCTCACGAGTGACCATCAATCCCGTATAGACTTCTCTCTGTTGCTGATTGTGGGCTCAGCGGTATTTGATTTTTTCGCCCGGAAATATACCATTCACCTCAAGGGCATCAGCACCCTCTCCAAGCGGATGGAGGAGGGGAAGTTTTATGGTCGCGCCACATTCTGGTTGGCGATGTTGATGATTTTAGTTGTTCTGATAGTGGGTTTTCAACTGGGGTATCAGAAGCCAACATGGGTCCTGCTCGGTGCAGCGTATATCACTGTCAAACTGATTGACATCGTTATCCTCATGAGGGCCTCATAGAATCCTTGGGGCTGCCACAACCTCAACTCCTATGACTGCCGAAGTGAAAACACCTGTACAGAAATAGATGATCCGGGGAGTGGGGGCAAATCAGGCGGGGTCGGGAGGGCTGAGACGGTTGAGCAGGCGACGGACGAAGAGGTAGGAGAGCGGGCCGGCGATGGCGGCGGAGAGCGCGATGCCGATAAAAATGCCCAGGGTACCCATGAGGAAGCGCCCCAGGAAGGCCAGGGGGATGTAGAGCACAAACATATGGAAGATGGAGAGCCCCGTGGCCTCCAGGGGCCGATTGAGGGCGTTGAGGACCATGGAGCAGATGCCAAAAACGCCAATCAGTCCGTACACCACGGGGACCACCCTGAAGTAGAGGACGCTCACCTCGATGACCGCGGGATCCCGTGAGAAGAGAGAGGCTATGGGCCTGGCGAGGACGAACAGGATCGCCAGCAGCACAAGGCCGATGCCCATGGAGACCTTGGAGGTGAAGGTGATGGCGTCGCGGATTCTGTCGATCTTCTGGGCGCCGTAGTTCTGCCCGGCGAAGGGGGCCATGACGGCGGACATGGCGAAGGTGAAGAGCAGCGCGAAACCCTCGACCTTGGCGGCGACGCCGAAGCCCGCCACGGCATGGGGCCCCACGACGGCCAGGAGGGCGGTAACAATCCCCACGGCCACGGGGAAGATGATGCGGGTCACCGCCGCGGGTCCGCCCACGAAGAGGATCTGCTTCCAGGACGTGAGCACCTCGGCGAAGGGGGCGCGTTTGAACGAGACAATGCGCTCGCGCCGGACAAGCACATACATGGCCACGGCGAAGGTGATGCTGCGGGCGAAAACCGTGGCCACCGCCGCCCCGGCGATACCCCACCGGGGGAAGGGACCAAGGCCGAAGATGAGCAGCGGATCCACGGCGGTGTTGACGAGGCCGGCGATCATCATGATGATGCCGGGGGTTTTGGTGTCGCCCAGTGCCCGGATGGCGTTGTTGCCCACCATGGGGAAGACCACGAAGATGAGCCCCGCGTACCAGATGCGCATGTAGCTGCGCACCATGTCCAGGACCTCGCCCCGGGCACCCATGAGGCGAAAGAGGGGGTCGATGGTCAACTCCCCGAGGATGACGAAGACCACGATGAAGAGGAAGGAGAGGCTCAGCGCG
>JAHJLU010000239.1 GCA_018821745.1 Myxococcota bacterium
CCTCCTGCACTCCAACACGGGGACCAATTACGCCAATTTCCACAACCGCGAGTACGACGACTTCGTCGAGAAGGGCCGCAGCGAGATCAAGCAGATCGATCGCATCATCAACTACCGCAAGGCCCTCCATGTGTTCAAGGAGGAGGCGCCCTGGATAACCCTGGCGTTCTCCAAGATGATCATCGGACACTCATCGAGGATCAGCAACATTGTGCACTCCTCATCCACCACCTCACGCCTTAACAAGCTCAAGATCAAGGGACAATGAAGCTACGAATCCGTCATAAACTCGCGTTCTGGATGACCATCATCGGTATCATCCCCTCGTTCATTGCGAGCTTCATGGCCATCTCTCTGATCGTCGGCCGCCTCAAGAGCAACAAGCGCCAGGAGACCGCAAAAACGCTGCGCATCGGCACCAACCTCATTATGGACCACGTGGAGTCCATAAAGAAAGCGACCCTGGGGCTCTCAAAACACCGGACCACCTTCCTCTATTTCACGGAGAACGACCTCTCCTTCCAGAACATGCGGTTGCTCCAAAAAGAGCTCGAGGGCATGGGCAACGGGGTCATCCACATCCTTGAACCGGATCGCCGCCTCACGGGCTCCCTGATCATCGGCGAGCCGCCGGGGCGGATGTCAGTCATGGATCTGGAGGTTGAATACGAGAAGAGTCTGGAGCAGAGCACCGAGATGATCGGGCAGGTGCTCAACGACTACGCCCAGACCGTTGACATCATCTCCATCACACGAAACAAAGGCAAGCCCACAGCCAAGGAGATGCTCTTTGTGCGGGCGGCGGCACCCATCTTGGACAAGCAATACAACCTCAAGGGTGCCATCGTGGTCACCATGGCCCTCGATGAAGTCTTCTGCCAGAATATCTCCACCATTCTCGGCTCACACATCGTCCTCTTCCCCTTCCACGGGGATCCCAATGACCGGCGCTTCGGCAAGGAGTTTGTCAGCTCCTTCCCCTATTTCGAAAAATCCCAGGAGAGCATCCCGCCCATATCCTCCTCCACGCTCATCGACTTCATCAAGGGAGGGACCGACAACCAGCTCACCGAGACCCACTACATGGGGGTCAAATACAGCGTGGCCATGAACTCCCTGCACAACCTCAAGGGAGATGATCTGGGCATCTTTGCCATCGCCACCGACATCGACACCATCCAGAAGGGACAGAGCGAGGCAATCTTCACCCTCAAGTGGATAACGGTCATGTCCCTGGCGGTGGCTGTCCTGCTGGCGCTGCTGTTCGCCCGCACCCTCTCCAACCCCTTGGGCAGGCTGCTCATCAGCGTCCAGGACGTGGCCCGGGGAAAACTCGAGACCAACATCAAGTCAAACTCGACCGATGAGATCGGAGATCTGGCCAAGGGGTTCAACAAGATGGTCTTTGAGCTGCGAAGCATGCGGCAAAAACAGACCGAGCAGATCAGCGAGATCCAGACCCTCCACGAGATCAACGGGGCCATCTCCGTGCAGGTCGGCCTGGGGAACGTTGTGAGTCAGGCAATGAAATCAATCAGCATTGCCATCCAGTGCGAGAACATTGCCTTCTGGTTCAAGGGTGACGATGAGACCTTCTCCCTGATCCACCACGAGGGCATCCACTGGAAGGACCTGAAAAATCTCCGCATCCTCGATGAACCTCTCTACAGGGCCGGGATCAAAGGCGGAGAGCTGTTCCACATCAGCGACGTCCAGAGCCACGAGGGGCTCACACGGCAGGGAAAACTCCGGGGCGAGGTAATGGTCATCCCCCTGAGCTACCAGGGTCAGGCCATCGCGGCCGTGATGCTCAACCGCTGGGAACCGGGATCCTCCTGGACCGATGTCCACTTCCGCATCCTCCGCACCGTCGCGGATCAACTCTCGGTCTACATCGTCAACGCCCAGATGTTCGAGAAAATCTCTTCCTTCAACGAGGCCCTGGAGCTCATGGTCCAGGAGCGCACCGTGGAGCTGCAGAAGGCCAATGTAAAACTGGAGCAGACGCTGGACGAACTGAAAAACACCCAGGTCCAGGTGCTCATCAGCGAGCG
>JAHJLU010000240.1 GCA_018821745.1 Myxococcota bacterium
CATGAGCCTCCCCATAATCAGGGTCTGGAGAAAAAAGACCCCGAGATTCAGATATAACTGGTAGTTGGCAAAAAAGGCGGCCATGCCGTCCTTGCCGAAATTTGCCCGGACCGCCTTCTTCAGGATGAAATCCGTGCAGATGAAGACTGGGATAGTGAAGAGAATAAAGAGGGTGAGGTAGAGGGCCAGCCGGTTGGTTCGCAGGAGAGTCATGCTCTGCTTCAGCAGGTGACCGCGTTTTTTTCTCGCCCTGAGTACTTTCTCCGGCTGGGCACCTTTTGAGGGGATTGCAATATTGATGGCGATGGTACCCAGGATGATGGGGAGGATAAAGCTGCTCCCGTGATAGACAACAACCAGCTGGATGACCTTGCCCGCGAGGGCGCTCCCCAGGGAGAAGCCTGCTGCCACAATGGGGAGGATGGCTTTTGCGCGGCGGGAGGGAAAGGCCCGGGTCGCATGGTGCCAGAAGGATATGGCCGCGAAGACGCCCAGGAGCTTGACCCAGATGGAGATGACAAAGAGAGTGGGCTTCGCCATAAGGAGATCGGGCCGAAACAGGGGAATGACCAGGCCGACTCCGAAAAAGAGCATGGTCACTGTGTCGTCACGTTTGTCGCCCAGTTTCCGGTGGAGGTAGGAGTATGGAAAGGAGAAGACCACGGTGATGATGGCCACGGAGGCATAGAGCCAGGGCAGGGTGGAGGCACGGAAGACCGTGAGGAAGAAGGCGCTTTGATAGACAAAGGTGGCCACAATAATAATGGCCACTGCTCCGGCTCTCAGGAAGAGAAAGGAGAGGGGGGCTTGCTCGTGTTTTTCGATGCCGAGGAATCCGACAAGCTTGTTTATCATAGAGGTCCCCTACACTGGGATGAGTTGGATTTTATCGTAATCGGGGCAAAGAAGCTATTGCTCATTTTATCTTCTGACCGTAAAATAGGGGGCGTGAACACTGAAAATTCCCCAAGTAATTCGGGTCACCTCATGGAAGAGCCCACATCAGGCTCCGAGGAAATGGAGAGCACAATGAAGAGAAAAAACATCCTGTTCAACCTGGTTCTCGCGCTGGTCGGGTCCCTTGTTTTTACCGCGTGTCCCGGTGGAACCACGCCTCCGCCGGTGAGGACGCTGGTCTATCCCGCCAACAAGATCATGCAGACCAACACGGTCACGGTTGAATTTCTGACCTATAACCCGTCCACAGGCGGTGGAAATCTTCACCCCGCACGGATACAGGTGGGTCCCAACACGGATCGTGAACCAAACGTCGGGATTTCCGGTGATATGTCCGGTGGTTTGGGTGAGCAGTGGCAGGCCGCAGTCTGGATCGCCTCCCTCCAGGCTTCCTTCGCGGTGGGCCGGGATCTGACCGATTATGCGGTTCTGGTCCGTGGAAAAGGGTACATCGACGGCCCCTCCGCCGGCGCGCTCTTCACCGCCGGGATCATGGCCGCCATGATGGGAATCCCCAGTCGGACCGACGTCACCATGACCGGCACGGTGAATCCCGACGGGACGGTGGGCCCGGTTGGCGGAATCCCCAACAAATTCAAGGCGGCCCTCGCTGCAGGAAAGAAAGTGCTCGGCTACCCCATCGGGCAGCGATTTGCCATGGACTACCAGACCAAGCAGCTGGTTGATCTGCAGGCCCTGGCCATGCAGAGGGGCGCCCGTGCCGTCGAGATCTCCAGTATCTACGATGCCTTCCAGTTGCTCACGGGGAAACCCTTTCCCCGCCCGGCGATTGTTTCTGAGACAGAGATGGCCCTGGATCAGACCATGACCTTTCTCCTGAGGAAAAAAGCGGCCAAATGGAATGATATTTACACGAAATATAAAAACAAATTCCCCGCCGCCCGCCTCGACACCGTCCCCGGCGCTGTCCAGCGTTTTAGCGTTGGAAATCAGTTCATGACCAAGGCAGTGGAGTTTCTGCGCGAGGGGTCCATCGCTTCGGCGTACGATTTCGCGCAGCGCGGCGCTTCCCACTCCTTCACCTCCTACTGGTATGGGTTCTTCCACAAATTCCTCTATATCACCAAGGGCAAGTACGCACTTCTGGGGACTGTGCTCAAAAAATTGCTCCTGGATCCTGTCTTCGCCGACATCGACAAGGGGTTGAAGTTCCTTCGCAAGGCTCAGCCGGTAACTGTCAGCGATCTCATGGCCCTCATCGCCTCCTACGAGCAGATGGTTGCCGCTCTCTCCTACGCCGTCGATGCCCAGCAGACTTCCCAGACGGCCCAGCGGATCATCCAGAATGCCATCGCCCTGGTGAAGAAGAAGGTGCCCGTGAACGCCATCCTAAGCGCTATTTACAGCTCTCTCAAGGCATCGTCATACCGGGTGGGCCTCGCAACGGTAAAGGTGGAGAAGGCCTCTGATTTCATCTCCTTCAAATCCACCCGGTCCAACAGGATGATCATTGAACCCACCCGGCTGCGGCAGGTGAACAAAATTTTCCTCGGGGCCGCCCAGGCGAACTTGAAATATATGGACTCCGTCCTCACCCGTTCCGTGGCCAAGAGCGCCAACAAGACGGTAGAGTCGGTACAGAAGACCTTCATGTCCAAATACAACAACTACCTGCAGGCCTTTTACTCCTTGAAGATCCCGGAGAATTATTTCAGGAAGCAGTGGGGGGAGAACGACCCCGGGACGCTCTATTCCCAGATCGCCGGGGCCATGGGGTCCTATTTCAACTCCTCAATGTTCCTCATGAAATATTATTCTCTCTCCATCCGGCGTTCCCGCGTGACGGGGAACATCGAAGCGGTGAAGATGCAGAAGGCTCTCGTCAATATGCTCAAGCACGCCGAATACAATTCCCGCATGTACGCGGCCCTCGCAAAGAATGCGGTGGGAGAGATTCCCGCCACGGCGAAAATTTTCTACAATATCGGCCTGAGCATGAAAGAGATGGAGACGGCCCTGAAAATCAAGAC
>JAHJLU010000241.1 GCA_018821745.1 Myxococcota bacterium
CGCCGTCGCCGTCGGCGCAGGCGACCTGGTACAGGTACTCCACGAAGGCCTCGGCCGTGTTAGAGGGGGTTGAGGAGAAGGCGGGGATCTCGTTGTCGGCGACGCACTCCGTGGCGCTGACTTGGTGGAACCCCGTGTCGCACTGGCACGTGGGGTCACCCCCGATGAGCTCGCAGGTGCCGTGCCCCGAACAGTCGACGCCGTCGCAGGGCCCCGGATCGGCTACGCATTCGAGCGCCTCGGCGTGGTAGCCCTGGGCGCAGGCACAGGAGGGCGCCCCCTCGACCTCGACGCAGACGCCGTGTCCCGAACAGTCGACACCCTCGCACACCGAGTCGCCGCTGGATGCGTCGTCGTCGCAGGCTGCGATAAAGAGCATTAATACGATGATGAGAAGCCCAATAGTTTTTTTCATGGAATACCTCCCGTGCCAGTTCGCACAGATAATATACTTTTATATGGTGAAGTAGGTGGCCGTCAAGTTGAAAAATGCGCGAAAGACAGCAGGGAGGTGCAGGATAGACTGTTGACGAAAGGTTCATGTGGAGAGGGTGGGGGCCGCTGTCACGCGAGTGCTTTTCAAGAAATAGAGGAGTTATGTGATATAAATGAGTCTGAATCGTTATCAAAAATTGGATGCGCAGGGTGCGGTGGTAATTCAGGGCGTGGGATCGACCTCTCGGGAGACTGGAGTTACGGGGGCGACCCCAGAACTCCTCGGTGGACTGGGAGATTGTACGGTCCTGGAAGAACTTGCCCATGCAGGCCACGTTGAGCACGGCCATGCGGCGCCATTTATCCTCTTCGCGGTATGTCTCGGTGACCGGTACCTCGCAGTCGACGTATTCAGAGAAGTCTCGCAGCACCAGGTAATAGTCACCGCTGTCAAGGAGGGCGTCGATGATGTGGCGGAAGAGGTCCGAATCGTAGTAGCCTTACTCTCCGGAGGTGATCACCACGGTGTTGATGAGTCGGATGTTGAGCTTGGCCATGGGGTAGACCGGGGCGGCCTTGGCGCCGACGTGCCGAGAAGGTATCGATTGATCGGCGGCGAGTTTCTACACAGTGTGCACGTGCGCCAGGCCTTTAGGGAAAGGCCCCAAAGTCCACTCAAGTATGTCCATGAACTCCGCGGGCGTGAATACCAGGTGATTGGTGCCATCATCCCATGGAGCTCTGAGCCAGAAGGTGAGCTCTCTCTTCGGGAGTTCCACCAGGCTCTCGAACTATTGCGTCCGGGGCGCGCTGCGGAAGCGGCGAAGCTATTAGACAAGGTGTACGCGCCTTGCCACACCATTGCCTGTTTTCCTCTCATGAGTTTTCTGTATATTTCCTTTTTAATAACATGGTTTTACAGAAACATAGTTGCGTGGATGGCAAAACTGGGTTTGAGTGGAGGATAATCAGGAGCCAAAGAGCATTTTGAAACAGCGTCAGGCCCCGGCCGAGTGTACCAAAAAACGACCAAAAACGGTCTCGAGAGCCTGCAATTATTAGCAAATCATTACTGTGTAAAGTTTTGAAATGCATTATCCCGAGGAAAGAGAACCATGGAAATAAAAACACGATTCATTACGAGATCCATAACCGTTATCCTCCCGTCGTTTCTCATCATCGTCGGGATATTTGCGATCCCCTACATGAACTACAAATTTCTCACCACAGACAGCTTTTTGCTGAAACTGGGGGCTAACCTGGGTGGAATTGTGGCCCTCATCGCTCTCATCGCCATCACAAATCCCATGTTTGTAGCCGTGGCACGCATGAAGCGCGGGCGGTTTGCACTCGATGGGTCTCTCATTAAATGGAAGGCCTATTTTGGCGCGAACGAGATCGACCTCACGCAGGGGCACACCGCGATGATCTCCTCAGGCCCCGGTATCAGGGCTCCCCAAAGCACGAGCGTGAACATTCTCACCGAAAAGCTTAACGTGAACATCTGCCTTCCTGTCATGGAGCGAACTGAGGCCGTGGCAGATTTTCCCGAGGACAGCTTCATTCAGCCCCTGTCCATTCCCCCAAAGGAAGGATCCGGCGGATACATCCTCGAGTCGGATAATCAGGATCACAAAGCCCTGTTCACCGCCCTTCTCAAGGCGGCGTGGCAACACCGCGACACTAACTTCGCACATCAGGCCTTTCTCCTCTTCCCATGGGACAAGAAACCATCCCCCGAAGTGACCTGTATTCAGAAAATCACCGACGCCTCTTCAATTGATAAATACAGGAAGGAAGCATTTACAACCCTGGCGGATTACATGTGGGTGCAGCCTGATTATGTGCTGCTGCTCCACAAGGAGGAGTACTTCCTCCTGCCCGTGGGACATATCTCAGCCAAGGTGGTGTCAAAGAGCGGCGTTGCCGGAACGACGGCTCGCATTGAATTTTCTGATGTGCTGGAGTTCAAAGGACTGGACATCAACGGAAAAGAAATTACTCTCATCGTTGAAACACTCAAGGGTGTGAGCAATATCATGAGCATCGATGCCTACAAACAGAACTTCCTGCTCGATTACATCAGGAAAGCCACCGCATAAACAGGTATCCTCCAGTGGACCGGATCCCCTTCCATTGGCCATTTAGATCTGCCCGCAAATATCCATAGCGTGTTAATAACGGCAAACAATTCTCCCGGAGGGATTCCACCCTGGAGCAGCAGCTCAGCGGGGTGTTTGGTGGATTACTCCATGTCTTCGGGGAGGCAGTAACTGAGGGATATTTTTCGGTACTTGTGCGAATGGAGCGACATATAATACTGGGAGAGCTCCTGTGCCTGCTGTGACTCAAGATAGTTCGTCGCCAGCTGTTTCGCCAGATCACCCTCCCTGTCCACGGGGATGAAGCGGGTGATCCTTTGTGCGAGTTTCACGAGTCTTTTTGATCGTCTGTACCTGCGGACGAGCGTAAACCCTTTGGACCGTCGGGGTCCCCTCAATGTTTTGCCGGAAGGTTTTGGGGCCATCAGTTCCTGCATGTACCTTTGCGCCTGCTCCCGGCCTTGTTTATCAAGGGCAGCGATGGCGTCTGCGGCGGGTTTCATGCGCTTGATTAACTCCACAGAGCGTTTGATGTGGTAGAGGTGGGCGGAGATGTATTCGCGCCTTCTATCACGTTCAAAATCACGGTCAGCACGGTTCTCATTGTTCACTCCGAACTCCGAGAGCTTGCGTCGCAGCCGGTTGATACGATAGAGGAGCTTCTCAATCTGTGTGCGCTGTTCCCGGGTGAGCCCCGGACCTGCGGGATTCTCGAGTCTGTGGAGATATTCTTTTCCCAGTTGGCAGACGGTGCGCTTTTGCTCTGCCTTGCTCATTGCGCCCAGAGAGGCGTTGAGGTCATCCATGACGTGCTTCAGGGTGAAGCTGTCACCTGCAGGGGGACCGGGAGTGGGAGTGGTGAGTGGGGTGGTGGGGGCCTTGCTTCTGATCACAGCGACCGCCGTAACCTTCTTTTTTGAGCCCATATCCGTGGCCGATTTGGTTTTTTGGGCCGAGGGGATGTACTTTTTGCTGTGCATTCCCTTGCCCGCCTCACAGGAAAAGACAAGTGAAGCGAAGACTATTGTCAGGATAATACTGTTGTTCATGGTTTCTTCCACCTGTGCCGCTTCTACGCAAAGGCTTCCTGAAGCTCCCCATAAGTTTATCACGGGAGGCCGTCGGGTGAGGAGACTTGCCAAACGCTCCACACCTGTTAGGCTCTCCTGGTAGCCACAGTGACGTACACGGAGAGCACACCATGACAGACCGTTTTTTGGGCTCACACATGGATGAGCAGGGGCGTTTCACCCGCATCGCAGACAGGATGGTGCTCCATGGAGATTACCTCTCCGCCAGTTCCAGGCGCGACATCATCGTTAAACGCCTTTGGGGCGCCCTGAAGCAGCTCGACAGGCGCCGGGCGATGCTGTGCGCCCCCTGGCTGACCTCACCTGCGCCATTGAGCACCACCTCATTTATCCGGACAACCCGATTATTGGTTGACCTCCTATGGTATTTGAAGTAGTTTGTCAGAAATTATCAGACTTCGAGTTGGATTGCCGGGTTCACTCCGATTATTTCAGCAGTGACAGTGGGATCAACGATGCCGGCAAACTCCATGAGAGGCCACGTAACTCCGGCTTAACCGCTGACCATGTGCGTATTGTCCCAGCGATATCGGGTAAATAATGAGAACGTCAGACCAGAGCAGTATTGTTTGGAACACCATCCCGCAGGAAGAAAAAAAAGCCTTTGTCCTGCTGGCGGTCCCGCTCTGGTTCAACGAGAATTTAGGGAAGAAGCTGCTGGAATCTTTTTCCGCCGGGCCGCCCTCGTTACTGGAGCAGGTGATCCGGCATGATCATGTCGTCTTTCCCTGCGAGGATCGGGGGTGGTACCTTGCAGAGGAGTCGCGTGGTTTCCTGGCGGAAAAATGCGGCGAGTTCGGTCTGTGCCTTCCCTCTGTTCATAATCTGCTGATTGAGCATTTCCAGGCAGCGAAGGAGAAAGGTGGAAGATTGTGCCGGAAGGAATATGGCTACCTCTGCCTGTATCATCAGATTCAGGCCGATGTTCCGGGTGGACTGCGCGCGATTTTTACGGATTATTTGGCAACACCAGAGCAGGATAGACCGCTCAGGTTGCCCGCTCTGGTGCGGGTTTGCGAAACCACTCCCTGTAAGGTCGGTTCCGAGCCGGAATACCGGGTGCTGAAAATTATGCAGATGCTTCTCCAGGACTCCTGCCATCAGGCCGACTTGGAGCGCTTTCGGGATGAACTGAAGATTGTTGCACGTGCCAACGATGATGCGGTCCTGGTCCGGGAGGCGAACAGGCTGCTTATAGCTGTTCTCGATCGAATGCCCAGGAGCAAATCCAACATGAGGCTGCGCAAGAAGGTGGAGAAGAGGCTGGAACGGGACAGGGTGGATTCCTGTTTGCAAGGCGAGCCAGAGCAGCCCGTCAGTAACAAAGATTCCAGTGCGTTTTTTGCGAAGCATGTGTCGACGATTGTTGCACGGATTGTCAATTTGCACCGCCAGGGACGCCATGAGGAAGCATGGGATGAAGCCACGGGATACCTGGTCAACGTGCAGGGGTCGCAGAAGCCGTATTTATGCAAAAGTTACTGTAATATCGCCAGTTCTATTTGCGATGTTCCCGATAGCGTGGAGTGGCAGCTCCAGTATTTTGATTTGGCGGCTAAAGCCAACCGGTTCGATACTGTTGTCCTGAACGGCAAGGCGATGCTTTTATCGCGTCTGGGGCGTGCAGCCGAAGCGGAAGAACTTTTTGACAAGGCGTATGTGATTGCCCCGCATGATGTGGTCTCCCTGAACAGCAAGGCGGAGCTTTTATCGCGTCTTGGGCGTGTGGTTGAAGCGGAGGCGCTATTCGACAAAGCCCATGCGATCGATCCGAGCAACAAGGTTGCCCTCAACGGGAAGGCGGGTCTTTTATCGCGTCTGGGGCGTTTGGAAGAAGC
>JAHJLU010000242.1 GCA_018821745.1 Myxococcota bacterium
CACTCCAGGTAACGACCCGCAGGTTGTGTCCCTTCTGGCCCAGGCGCGCGCGCAACACGTTCGCAACAATATCCGCATCGTCCATATTTGTCAGGCGCATCTCCAGACCGAAGATGTTTTCCGCACCGTCGGGGACCATGGGGTTGAAGTGCCGGGTCACCTTGAGGTGTGCGTAGGCCAGTTTCTGATCATACTCTTCGAACCCGGCATAAAAGATCCCCACGACGCAGAACTCTATCTCACGGACCTTGGGGGCTGTGTTATCACTGCCGTGGCTCAGGGAGAACTGGGACAGCGGGGAGATGATTGTGAGGGAATCACCCCGGGAGACTTTGAGTTTTTTTGCGAGGCCCTTGCCGAGGATTATCCCGGGCCACTTGTTGTCGGCACGCTGGCAGGGATTCTCCCGGTTTTTTTTTCCGGTGGCGCTGATTTTTTTTGTCTCTTCCGAGTCGTCTTCCGGTGGGATCTCACGGTCCGGTGAGTAGTCGGCGTTTTTGTCCAGATCGGAGATGGAACCGGAGAGGAGCTGCTTGGGCAAATCCAGGACCCGCTTTGCAACCGCCGGTCGGATCCCCTTGACCAGTATACCGGAATGCTTCTCCCCTTTGATGGCAAGCATTTCATTGAGGTTAAAGGGGGCCGCTTCTTCGACCTGGGAGAGGCTTCTTGAAATAGCGAGCGGCTCTTTGTAGTTATTGAAGGGCGTCCCATAGGTCATAATCAGAATGTGACCATTCACCCCCAGAATTTTTTCTTTGAACTCCCGCTGAAATCCCGATGAAACACACCACACAATGGTGATGACCATGGTCCCGATCAGGACGCTGGCAATTGAGATGGTGGTGAAGACAGAGAAGAAAAACAGCAGCGCCAGGGTAAGGGTGATGAGTGCCCCGATGGAGAAAAGGATGACTCCGGAGAACTGAAACGTCTTGGGTGCCAGCCAGAACAGGAGGAGTCCTGCGAGACAAACAGCCAGGGAAAAGGGGAGCAGCCGTTTGATAACGGGGTGTTTTTGCGGATTATAGAGGTATCGCCAGGCGGAGAAAAATTCAAACATGGAAGCGCATCTGTGCCGTTCAGTAAATGGGAATAGATTTGCCCAGCCGGTGCCACCTGATCCCTTCTTTGGGATGGCTGGACCAAAGAACAGTGAGAGGAATACCATAAATGCTGGAAAGGGAAAAGGTGATCGCTTTGGTTTCCCTCAGATAATGCCCTACGGATTTCCTTGTGCGGATGTCGGGGAGCAAAAACACTTCCCCGGGGGGGACTGTGAACTGAAGATTCTCAAAGCCCACAAGCGTTCGCTCTCCCTGTGTGGGGTACGCGACGGTATAGGAAATGCCTCCGCCGGGGTTTTCATCAAAATAACGACAGCGGATGTAGGTGGATCGCCCCTCGAGCATGACGCAGGGGTCAGGATTGCGGGCAGGCGAAAAGTCAACGAAATCAGTTTGGGAGTTGACCATTATCTGCAAAACTCCATGACCGTCCATTTTCAGTGTCACCTTGTCTTTGGCGACGGCGATAATCCGGACAAGAGTGGGGGTGCCTTCATCGTTGAGTGCGACCAGAGCTCCCCGCCTGAAGGCCTTCGATATGGTGTTCAGCGTATACCCGGTGATGGATCTGTTCCGTAAAACGATGATGGTGTCCCCGGGCTCCGTGACAATGGTCGAGGATGAATGTTCGATGGTTATGACCGAAAACTTCAAGTGGAAGATGACGAGGGTGAACAGCGAAATGACACCAAAGGCCACGAGCCATTTCTTGTGCAGCGGAGCGGGTTGCTTTTTGCCCCCCAGAAAGTATGAGTCGATCATGCAGAGCAGTTTGACCGGGATGCCAAACCAAAAAAGTGGTGTCTGAAAGAGTGAATAGTCCAAAAAGAGGGCATACACGGAGATGAGCGCGAGGGGCCCGGTCATGATCCCCATGAAAAGCGCAAGATAGAGGTATGAAGGAGAGTGGAAGACTACGGCGGCCCCTGCGCCCAGCAGAGGGGCAATCAGAAAGATAAGTCCCTTGACGCGGTGGCCGCCCTGGACCTGTCCCAGGCCGCTAAAAAGCACTGACAGGCCGATCAGTTTCAGCCTGTTTGCCATATTCCCCTTCAGTGCATTGGGCGCGCTCCCGGTGTTTTCAGTCTCTTGCACGCCGGATTTTGGTTCCTCGTTTTGTTCATTCATGAAGGTCTCGTTTTCAAAAAACAGGACAATACATCCGGGAAAAACAAATTTCTACCAAATCCGGGGCGAGCGAAGGTGAGGGGAATAACCGAAGGCCGGTCGGGGACTATTCAATACCAAGTTCTTTGGCCACAAATGATTTCCCTGCGGCCGTGACTTTATACTCTTTTGCATTTTTCCGACCGTTGGAGCGCATGCGCGGGAGCACATAACCCAGTTCAATCCCTTTGGCGTTGAGGGCTTTGCGCACGTTGCCCGGGAGGACTTTGAACTTGAAGGTGTTACTGAACTCTGAAATTTCCGCTGGTGAGAGCCATTCCTGGCGTGACCGGAGCATAATATAGAGAACTTTGAGCACCTGGTTGCGGTTAAAGTGTTTTCGAAGGGCTGCGACCGAGATATTTTCGAGGCTGCCCGGAAGATCCGCGGATATTTTCGTATCCTTTGCAGGAGCTTTGGATTTTGCAGGTTTGGCCACAGCAACCGAGGGCGCTTCAACAGCAACAGACTCTACAGCGGGAGTAACCGGCGCTTCTTCCACGGGCATTGATTCAGGAGCGCTGGTGGAGTCGTCGGCCTTTGTGAAGCGCCCCACCTGTTCCCACAGGACCGGTCCCCATGTCTCAATGAGTTCATTTGTTTTTGTGATCAGTTTATCCGCTACGTGTCCACCGATGGTGAGGCTGGACTCAAGAACCTGGTCTTTCAATTCTTTCAGTTTTGAAAACATGATGCACCGCCTTTGATTGGGGAATGAACCCATGTGTTCCATAAGAAAAACACAGATAACGCATCGCGTCAAGAGACAAACGGAATACTAAATGCGCTCCAGTATTTTTATGGTTTCTTCTATTTCATCACAGAGCGATTCTACCTTGCCTGGAGACCAATTTCCAGAAAAAGATTGATGTTCCTCGGGAAGTTTTGCCAAAACCCGCAGCAGGGAGAGTGTGTTTTTTGCTGTTTGCGCTCCCAATCCGCTCCGAATGTGCTCTTTGAGGCGCCCGTGATCACTTGATAGAAGCGGATTTATTCCCGTCTGGAGCGACAGTTTGCCATAGAGAATGTCCCGAAGGGAGAGGAGCCGATGCCATTCGCGGTGGTGGGATGAGACAGACGCATAGATGGGAGGGGCGCTCTGATTCCAAAGTGTCTGTGAGCCTGCAAAGAACAGGATCGCATAGATGAAAGGGATCAGCAGCCCCAGGGCCAGGAGCCTGTAGCCCATGCGGTTTTTGGACAGGATGGTCTTCGCCTCCCGGACAATCATGGGGACGAAGGATTTGAACCCCACATCGGTCTCACTGTCGCCGGGGGAGATTCCCTTTGGCCAGTTGCTGTGAGAAAACTGCCGGCAGATGTGCAGGGTCCTCCCATCCTTGGTCAGGGTTGCCAGGAGGGCAAGCAGCAGCTTCTCGTTATGCTTCCTTGAGATCATGTCATTGATGAAGAGGGAGGGGTCCGAGAGCAGGAGCAGCTTGCCTGAGCCTATATCCAGAGAGGCAAGGAGCGCTCTCCTCGAGAGGGGGAACGCGATGAGGGGGGCCTTGGAGATGGAGAAGGAGGCGGGATGGTTTGTCTGTATCTCCTCGATGAGTTCCATGCCCGGGAGGTCCTCCGTGCTTACCCTCACCGCAACGGGGAAGCGGGTGTCCTCTTCTGCCAGGGGGATTCCAAGGGTCTCAAAGAGCCTGGAACCGTCGCGGAAATCTTCAGCTACCAGGGCCTTGCCCCCATAATGGAGCCAGGCCGAGAGTTGTTTGGGGGGGATGGGGCTCGAGGGGCTCAGAAAGAGGAGGGAGGTGGTTTTGGGATCAAGCCGGGCCCAGTCAATATGGGAGAGTGCATACACGGAGTGCCCCTGGGCCTTGGCCAGGTTAATGAACAGACCGATGCCATTGTAGGTTGTGGCGCTGTCCCCGTAGTGGATTCCCGCTTTTTTGAGGGGAGCAGGTTGAGTCAGCAGGAGGAAAGAAAAGAAATAGACAGGCATAGAAGACTAGTTGCAGGTCGCGTTGGCTTCACCGGGAGTTGCTGTAGCCAAATTGCGCTTGCACCAGTTGGCACCGCTGTTGTTTTCCACTTCATCCAGATGGTTGGAGCCGAGCTCATTGGGCTGATCGGTATCATTGGTGTCCCAACCGCCGGAATTGTTGACGTATGACACCTCATCAAGGACGGTGCCGTCGGTGGTCTGCAGCCGCAAGGTGTCGTCGTTACGCCCCATATCCCTGGTATCATTCCAGTCCCAGAGGATCATATCCCAGCCGCCGTTACTTGCGGCCCGGCGATCACCTCCGATGACCACGTAGTAACCGTCTCGCACGATCACGTCCACAGCAATTGTGGATGGAGAGCCACTATTGTCGGAGTCCCAGAAGACAAGCCCCTTCATGTTGTAGTCAACACTGGAGCCGTTGTCGTTGTAGAACTCCACCCACTCTCTATCTGCCTGGGAAATGCTGGGATAGTTCATGAATTCCGAGAAGATAATCTCAGCATTTTCATCGGCCATAACCGCCGTGCCAACATCCACGTTAAGTGTGAAGGTGCCGAAACTATCGGCATTTTCGCCGTCCACAACAATAATGAAGTCTTGACCAGCTCCCGTGGTGTTGTGATAGTGGATGAATTCACGGAGGCCATCACCGTTGTAGTTGGCCAGTTGAGTGGCAGAGACAGTGGGGATGGTGGTGGCAGAGCAGGAGTCAAGTACCGCCACGGAACCATCGAATTCGGAACTGATGAACTCGATAATCATGTACTCCCCATCATCGAGGTGAATATTGAAATAGTACTCGGGGCCGTCAATGCCTGACCTGCTGGGGGTGTAGCTGTAGGGGGAGCTGTAGTTGTAGTCGGTGATATAGGTGTGCAGGTTGGTGTTCCTGCCCGTGAAACTAAATGATGAGGAGGTGTTGACCGTTTCGCCGGGGCAGGTGGCGCCGACGATGACATCGCAATCTCCGCTGCCGCTGCACTGGGATCCTTCAGCACACGCCGCGTCGTCGTTACAGTTACAGTCTGTGGGACCGGTATAGGCAGTGGCGTCACAGGTCCAGTTCCCCTCTTCCTGGCAGCTGCCGTCGCAGCCGTCGCCTGCGATCAGGTTGCCGTCGTCACACACTTCAGTATAGGGTGCATTGGGACAGAGGATTCCGTCACCGCAGGTTTCACCACCCACGCCCGCAGCGGTACAGTCGTTGTTACAACTGCCGCAGTCATCGGTGTCGCCGTCATCACAGAATTCTGTTTCAGGGCAGAGGATGCCATCGCCACAGGTTGAACCGGTGCCGGCAGCGGTACAGTCGTTGTTACAACTGCCGCAGTCGTCGGTGCCTCCATCATCACAGAACTCTGTATCGGGGCAGACAGTGCCATCGCCACAGGTGGAACCGGTGCCGGCAGCAGTGCAGGTAGCGTTACAGGGACCACAGTCGTCGGTGCCACCGTCGTCACAGAACTCTGAGTCGGGGCAGAGGATGCCATCGCCACAGGTGGAACCGGTGCCGGCAGCGGTACAGGTGGCGTTGCACGGACCACAGGGATCATTGCCACCGTCGTCGCAGAATTCGGTCTCGGGGCAGTGGAAGCCATCGCCACAGGTGGAACCGGTGCCGGCAGCAGTGCAGGTAGCGTTACAGGGACCACAGTTGTCGGTGCCACCGTCGTCACAGAACTCCGAGTCGGGGCAGTGGTTGCCATCACCACAGGTGGAACCGGTGCCGGCAGCGGTACAGGTGGCG
>JAHJLU010000243.1 GCA_018821745.1 Myxococcota bacterium
CCGTTATTACACTTATTCTCCTGCCATAGTTTTTTTCAATTCCGCGGTGTCTTCTTCCGAAAACACCGTAATTCCATGCTTTTCAGCGAGCGCACAAAAAATGCCCTGCCCCTTTACGAGTTCACCTTTACGGTGAACCTGCCGCTTTCCGCAGGAGGGACTCCTCGCCTTGAGCACCACATGGGAGATCTCCCCAAGGGTAACTAAAGAGAGCAGGCGTTCCGAGCCTGTAATGAGCACGCGGGTCAAATCATTCCCTCTTCTGTCTTCCAGGCGTCCCTCAGCGCTGAGGCAGCTGTTTCCGTCACCATGGGAAAATTCCATGGGTATTCGGGGGACCCACATTCCACTTGCCACCTCCGGACAAATGGGCATAACCGGTGTCTCGCCGATTATCTGCAATATCTCGCCGTGGGGCTTTGCTGCACCGTCATAGCGGCATGGCACACCCAGTAAACAGGCGGACACAGCGATAGCGTTTCTCCCTTTGAAGGAACGGGCTGCAGCCTCCCATTGGTCTCCGTAATGGAGCGCCATAAAAGCGGTGGAGTGCTCTGGGGCTGCCAATTTCTGAGCCCTGGCTGTAATACGTCCCGTGACGCGAAACTCACTTTTGCAAAATGCATCAACGCAGGGCCCGTAAAGTTCATGCTCCTCATGGAGTATGGCGACGGAGAGCTGTTCCGCATCCATGGACGGGTCAACCGCGATGACTCGCTGGTCCAAAATGGGCCCGGTGTCCATCCCCTTGTCAACCAGATGCACCGTACAGCCCGTATAGCGCACTCCATATTCGAGGGCCTGAGCCTGGGCATCAAGCCCCTTGAAGCTGGGCAGAAGAGAGGGATGAATATTGAGTATGCGACCGGCAAAGGCGTCCAGGATGGTGTCACCCACGATCCGCATAAATCCAGCGAGTGCGATCACATCAACACTTCTGGACTGGAGTGCTGCGACGATCCTCGCCTCGTACTGAGGGCGCATCTCCCCAGATCCTTTCACCATAGGAAAGGCTTCGATTCCAGCCTTTTGCGCCCGCTCAAGACCCACCGCCCGGGGGTTGTCGGAGATAACCACACACACTTCATAGGCGCAAAGGGGCCGCTTCGCATACTCCATAAGGGCTTGCATATTGGATCCCCTGCCGGAAATGAATACAGCCAGGCGCCTTTTCACCATTTCAGATGAACCTCGTCGTGGAGTCTCCCGACTCTCTCGTGGAAACCTTCCCTATGACATGGAAGGGCTCGTTTTTGCTCAGGAGCATCGCCGCGATGGGTTCCAGATGCTCAGGGCTCACTATCATGATAAATCCAATCCCCATATTGAATGTTCGCATGAGCTCCATCTCATCCACATCCTCGGATTTTATGGCGCTGAAAACTGGAGGGAGAGGCCAGCTTCCACGCCTGATATCCACCCCGAGTCCTCCGGGCATGGACCGGGGAGGGTTCTCCACGAGGCCACCACCTGTCACATGCACCATGGACTTCACATACCCCGCATCAAAACAATCAAGCACGGGATCCACATAGATCTTTGTGGGCGCAATGAGCACCTCGCCGGTGGTTAGATCCGTCCCGGGGAAGGGTGCGTCCAGAGCAAGCCCCATGTGTTCGAGAAACAGTTTTCTGGCCAGGGAAAATCCATTGCTGTGGAGCCCTGTGGACGGGAGACCAATCACCAGATCTCCGGGGGAAACCCGTGAGAGATCGGGGATCTTCGAACGTTCAACAATTCCCACTGCGAAACCCGCGAGGTCGTACTCACCCTTCACATAGAACCCTGGAAGTTCAGCAGTTTCCCCACCCAGGAGGACCGTATCACAGGACTCGCAGGCATCGAAGATGCCCCGGACAACCTTCTCGGCCTGTTCCACATCGAGGGCGGATGTTGCGTAATAATCCAAAAAAAACAACGGTTTAGCTCCTGAAACCAGCACGTCGTTTACGCTCATAGCCACCAGATCCCACCCGATGGTGTCATGCTTGTCCATGAGAAATGCCAGCTTCAGTTTCGTGCCAACACCATCGGTCCCCGATACCAGCACCGGTTGTTTATAACCCCCGGGGAGCGCAAACAGCCCGGAGAATCCGCCCACCGTCGAGACGGCTCCCGGCCTGTCCCTGCGGTAGGGAAATTTTTTGATGCGGTCAACCAGTTGATTACCGCTGTCAATATCTACACCTGAGGCTTTGTACGTCAGTTTTTTACTCATGTTGTACTCTAAATACCGCTGGGGAATTTGGGTGGACAGCTATTTAACGGTTGTATCTTCGGTACCCTGCACCGCGGGGCAGCGATAGGGATTGTCAGCCCCTGCAGCGGCTGAGTCATAGCAGCAATGCAACGGCTCATCCTGGCTCTTGTTACAGGTGTGACCTTCGAAGATCGTGTCGGGGAAGGTCGCGGTATCGCATGGGCCGATATTCTCCGCCAGACATCCGTTGCAGATGGTGATGGGAAATTTGATGGAGTTGGAGGCGATATCCGTCCCACCTCGCTCACCGATGATCTGAACAGTCGCGGTGGCTTCAACGTATTGCCCTTCCCCCAGCGACATGCGTCCGGCGACATTGGGCGGGATAAGGTTCACCTGCACACTGCGGTTTTCACCCGGTGGAATCGCCACGAAGGTATAATCGGCGAATTTGGTATAGGATGAATCCAAAGCGGATCCCGAGGAACCCAGGCTCAGACTGATGTGTGCTTCTTTTATCTCAACCGTGTTGAGCTCAATTCCGTGGGATTCCACCGTGGACACCAGATTATTGGCCAAAACCAGCCACCCGATGTACTGGGGCTGAATACCATATCGGCTGGCCCCCAGATCCATGATCCCGTGGGAGAGAAAAGTGTCAGTCTGCGTGGATGATGCTTCACACCCGGAGGCTGGCGGCTGGTTCTGGAGAATCACCAGCGACGAGGAGTTTTCCGCGCATGATGTGATCAGACCGGCGACCAGAAAGAGCAGGAGTACAAAATTACGAGTTTTCATGATTCACCTCTAACCTTTACTGCTTCGTCATTATACCAGATCTATTGAGGACGCGCGGGGTAATGAAGATAAGAAGTTCAGATCTGCTATCTTTTTTGTACTGACTTTTGAACAGCCAGCCGAGGATGGGAATGTCCGCAAACCAGGGAACCTTACGGTAAACAAGGGTGGATACGCGCTTGTAAATTCCACCGATAACCGCCGTATCACCGCTCTTCACCAGCAGCTCGGTCGACGCGGCTTTCTTGGAGATACCCAGGGAACCGTCGGCACCACGGTGGGTCTCATCGGGCTCGTCTTTGGTCACATCGATCTTGAGCTTGACCATGTTGTCGTTGGTCACATGGGGGGTGACACTCAACGAGAGCACAGCCTGCTTCATGATAACCGTGTTGCCCTGAGCCGAACTCTGGGGATATGGGATCTCCACACCCTGGGAGATAGTGGCCTTCACGTTGTCGAGGGTAGTGATCTTGGGTGCCGAGATGGATCGAACATGCCCAATCTCTTCCATTGCGCTCAGGCGCAGGTTGATATTGACCGCCCCGGAGAGGGAACCAAGTGTCATCCCGAGCGCTCCACCGGAACCCTGGCCGGTAGAAGCAGGGAGGTTCACAGCGAAGTCCGGGTTAGCTGCCCCCGCGGAGCTCACACCGGTACTGTTCGTGACGTTGTCCACGTTTCCGCCGGCCAGACCGACGTTGGAGGGGAAGATCAGCCCCGTCGGGTTACCAGTGGCAGAGTTTGCCAGAAGTGAGCCACCCCACTGAACGCCGATCTCTCTGAGGAAGGTGGACTCGGCTTCCACAATCCGCGCCTCAATCTGGACCTGAGGAGTGGGGAGGTCCAGAGACTGGACCAGTTTCTGGGCCACGTTGAGTTTGGATGGAACGTCCATATAAATGATAACATTGGTGCGGGCGTCGAAGGTAACCTTGCCGCGCTTGCTCTTGACGTTGTCACCTATGGCCTTCGCAATGTCTTTGGCCGATGCATAGTTGATGGGGATCAGCCGCGTCTGGGTCTGGATGAGCCGAACCTTGGTCTTGGTGCGGGCTTCCAGCTCTTCCATCTCTTTTTTGCGCTGTTCACTGGTGATAACCCTGATAATATTGCCACCTTCATAGTTCCAGGCGAGTCCTTTCGACTTAAGAATGACATCAAACGCTCTGTCAACACGGACGTTGGTGAGTTTGATGGAGACAGTCCCTTTCACATCGTCGGGGATCACAACGTTGCGCCCCCACACTTCCGCCACAAGCCTGATGACGTTATGGATATCCGCGTCTTTAAAGTCCAGATCCACATAACGTCCGTAATAGCGACGTCCCTTCCCGTAGGAGCGACGCTTTTGGTTGGAACGATAGGGACGATAACTCTTGGCCTTGGGAGCCACGGGCAAACGGGCCGCGACAGTCTTCACTGAAGTGAGATATCCGGCGACTCGCGTTGGGTGCACAGTACTTGAGGAGTTTTTATACCGGCGAATTTCGGCTATTGTTTTAGGGATAAGTACCGTAAGTTTGCCTTTCGAGCGCCGCACCTCGGCTTTTCTTACCCCTCGAGTGTTCACAACAATAACTGCCTCGCCCTTCCCTTTTACCTGACGGTTCCATGCCATCACCTGGGTAATGGGGCCATGATAAGCCGAAATATCCATTTTCCGTCGCAGATCATGTCTGAGGTATGCTGAAGGCAAGTGTATCGTCAAGGTCTTCTGGCTGTGGAGTGTTTTCGGGATCACCGTCCCTCCAGCAAAGGAGAGAACCACCTGGTGGGACCAGGGGGAGTCCACAAACTCCACACCATTCACGACGATCGGTGCATTGGCGCCGGAGGTGGAGATCACAGCGGAGAGGCTGGCTTTCTGCTTCTCCAGCATACTCACCTGACTGCGCAACAGCGCACGCTTTGACTCCAGATTTTTGAGGCGTTTTTCTATCACTTTCCTGGATTTATGGGCACTGGTCTCCATGCTGGCGACCAGGCGACGTCGGCGCACTTCCAGTTTTGCAATCTCAGCCTTCTTTTGCCGGATCTCCTCGCGGGAAGCGGCCACTTCATGACGAAGGGAGACTGCCTCACTCGTCAGCGTACGCAGTTCCGCTTCTTTCAATGAACGGCTCCGTCCCAGGGAGGCCAGTTTGTTCTCCATGCGGGAGAGGCGACTGGAGACTCTCTTGAACTGAGCGATTTTCCTGGAAGTTTTTTTCCGAAGTGAGGTGAGCAGGCGCTGCTCCTCTCGGGTCTGAAGCTGGGTGGACTCCAGAGCAGCCTTGGTTCTGAATAGTGCCTTTCGGGCAAGATCCTTGTCGCGACTCAACCGAGCGACCTCCAGTTGGATGGAACGATAGGCCTCTCGCGTCTCCTTGAGGCTTGTGCGAGCACGACCTATGGAACTCTCCAGACGATCGAGGTTCCGCTTCGATTTAGAAGCACGAAGTTCCCATTTCTTTGCGGAAAGTACAC
>JAHJLU010000244.1 GCA_018821745.1 Myxococcota bacterium
CGACTGCCCCGACGATTCCTGGTATTGCGACGAGACTATCCTCGCCTGCCTGCCCCTCCCCACGGGCCCCATCTGCGAGGGTGAATCCTCCTTCACCGACATTGAACCCGTACTGGAGTGGTACTGGCGCGGTACCACCTACGACGGCAAAGCCTACACCGACTCCATGGCCTCCCCCATCGTGGGCGACGTCAACGGCGACGGTATCCCCGACATCGTCGTGGTCCTCTTTTACAGCAATCTCTATAACGACGACTCCATCATCGTGGTTCTCAACGGCGCCGGCGACGGGGCCGGAGGCGGAGAGATACTCTTCACCATCCCGTCGGCCGCAGATCCCACGGCCCCAAAACCCTTTGGTGGCGCAGCCGTGGCCCTGGCCAATTTCGACGACGACCCGGGACTCGAGATCGTTTACAACGTCCAGGGAGGCGGTGTGCGCATAGCTGACAACGATGGCATCGGCGACGTGTGCGACTCTGTCAACTACCCCGGCTGCACGGGCTCCCGCTTCTCCGGTGCCTCCTATCGCCACATCCACGGTGGGCCCTCCATAGCTGATCTGGACCACGACGGCATGCCGGACGTCATCGTGGCCTGCCACGCGCTCAACGGCCATGACATCTCCAACCCCGCCATGGACTTCGTTGATGTGGCAGGCTGCGGCCGCAACACCGCCGTAGCTGACCTCAACATGGACGGCAAGCCCGAGATCATCGACGCCAACCACGCCATCACCGTAGACCCGCTGGTCCCCGGCGGCACCAACCTCTGGACCGTCTCAAACGGCGTGGCCTCCAGCTTTGTGGCCGTGGCCGATATTTTTCCCGGCATCCCCGGCCCCGAGGTGGTCAACGTGTACAACAGCCTCTTCATCATGGACGGGCAGACCGGCACCCTGCTGGTAGGCCCCGGCGGCACCCTGGTGGACTTCAATATCGTCATCCCCGGGACCGGCAACGGCGGCGCCCCAACGGTGGCTGACTTCGACGGAGACGGCCTCCCGGAGATCTCCACGGCGGGCCGGGCAGAGTATGTGGTCTACGACCCCGACTGCTGGTTCCCTGCTGTCCGCGCAGGCGGTGAGTGTGCCAGCGGCCGCACTGACTTCATCCTGTGGTCCACCCCTACCCAGGACCTCAGTTCCTCCATGACCGGCTCCTCGGTCTTCGACTTCCAGGGGGACGGCGCGGCGGAAGTGCTCTACAACGATGAGTGTTTCTTCCACATCTACGACGGTCAGACCGGCAACGAGCTGGTGAACCCCAAGATCCCCTCCTCCTCGGGCACTCTGGCTGAGTATCCCCTGGTGGCCGACGTGGACGGCGACGGCAACGCCGAGATGATCATCGTCTCCAACAAGTACGCCGTGGCGGGACTTGGCTGCAGAGCCAGCTGGAAGGCGGCGGGGGTCTCCATCGAGCTCCTGTGCGAATTGACCGACTGCACGGCGGGCCCGGCCTGCACCGGCGGCGTCGGTGGCACCTGCGCCGGAGACTACCAGTGCGACGCTGCGGGCACCTGCCAGCTCCCGGGGGGCACCATGGGGGTTCGTGTCTATGGCGACGCCAACGACCGCTGGGTCCGGACGCGCCCCGTGTGGAACCAGTTTGGGTATCACGTGACCAACATGGTCTACACCAACGGCCTGTGGTACATCCCCCTGAGCGAGCAGCCCAGCTGGCTCACTTACAACAACTACCGCCAAAACGTCCAGGGCGGTGCGCTCTTCCCCGTCCCCGATTTCCGGATCACACTGACCTCCGCGGCCCTGTGCCCCGGCGAGGTGAAGCTGCAGGCCGTGGTGTTCAACAACGGCTCCTCATCGGCCCCGGCCGGGACCCAGGTCACCTTCTACCGCACAGACGTGACACCGGTTGAGATCATCACCACAATCGCCACCCAGACCACAATCCTCCCCGGCGGATGGGAGCGGGTTACCACGGTCTACCAGGGCGTGGAGATTGACACTGACATGACCTTCACCGCCATCATCGACGAGGGCGGTACCATCGAGGAGTGCGACCTCACCAACAACTCCGACTCAACAGGCCCCGTCCGCTGCACTTCCATAGAGTAACAGAATACTGGGAGCGCGGGCATCCTGCCCGCAGTCTTCCTTTCCCCGCTGGGACTGGACACTATTCCTTATTCCTTCTCACAACCCTTATATATAAGGAACTGAAACGTTTCCTCCAATCCCTTTGACTCTGAAACTGCTTTTTCTTTTACTCTGACCCCGTTTAGCCTCTAATTGTCAACGGAAACTGGTGATAGCTAATGGGGTCTGCACAGGAATGCTGGGGCGGGTCTGGGCGAGAATCGGAACTATTTCTTCAGTTTTTTGAAGGCTTTGTCGGCCCACTTGTGGAGGTCGGAGCTGTCGATGGTGTGGGTGGCTGTGTTGCCGGCTTTCACCGTCGCGTAGTAGGGGCATTTGCCGCCGTGCTTCACCACTTCCGTGGAGACTTTTTCACCGGTGTGACGATTGTAAATGGTCACTTTGGCATCGATGAGGGTAACAGCAACCTCAACAACTTTTTTCTTGATGGTCATTTTGCATTTTTTGACCACGGTGGAGGGCTCGTCGTTGACCACGGCCACGAGATCGAGGTCCCAGATTTTGTCGCCTTTGCCAGCGATGTAAGGGCTGCCATACTTGGTGGCCACGATGAGGTTGCGGACTTTACCGTCATATTTGGGCTCGCCTTTGAAGAGGACCTTGCCATCTTCAACTTCGCGCATGTAGTTTTTCACGCTGGAGGAAGGATCGATTGCGGGGACTTCGCCTTCGATGGCTTTGAAACCGGGGAGCTCGACCTTGAATTTGACGCCCAGTTTAATATATTTCTTCTTGTAGGAGCGCTTGTGATAAACGGCGGAGAGGGGAAGCGGGCCCATGATGTCTTTTACGGAATACTTGAAGTAGCCGTATTTGCGCTTGTCGACGGTGAAGGTTTTGTCGCCGAGGACGACTTTGGTACCCTCGGGAAGCTCACGGGTGGAAATATTGAGGGTGAGGGGGCCGCTGTCGGAGCTGGAGAGGGAGGCCATATAGAACCAAACCTCGGATTTTGCAATGGATTTGATGGTGAGCTTGGTCTTTTTGTAGCCTTTCCACTCGATCTCGGGAGCATCCTTCAGGGGGCCCGTAGGAGCTTCGACTTTTTTCTCGGGCTTCACTTCAGCCTTCATCTCGGCGTCCATTCCCTTGCCAGGCTTCATGGAATCTTTTTTGGGGCCTTTCATGGCCTCGGGAGCTTTCTCACCGTCTTTTTTTTCTTCGTCCTTTTTGCCGCAGGAGGCTACGAGAGCCAGCGATAAAAGGGCCACGAGTAACATTGAAAATCTTGTACGCATCTTGTCTCCTTCATTGCCGCCACATTCCCGTGGCGGGGGTAAATCCCTTTGGATGAAAATATATCCGGTAGCCGTTTTTTCACGACAACTGTGAAGCCATAAGGACGCTAATGAAATCAGAAAGGAAAATCAAGTTTTTTTTCCACTCCCACTAAAGCCTCTGGAAAGGAGCCGCAAGCCTTCCGGGTCCCACACTCTAAAACGGATTTTTTTCTTAACATTTATAGAGGCAATTTTGCTAGCCTCGGGAGAAACGGAGGAGCTTACCCACAGGCGTAACTCATGTGAATCAACGGTGAATAGAGTTGACCGTGCGCCGTATTTCCTCACAACTGCTGTTTCCGGGGACCACCCGTGATGGAGTCTTAACTATGTACGCATATGCTTATTTAGCCATAATTGTGCTCTTTTCCTCCTGCACTCCCTATCTGCGGGTGAAGCCGCTGACGTCTCACACCTATAAAATTGACCGGCGTTGCACCCAGGGACCCCTTGTTTTTAGGGAGACCATCTACGGGGCACGGTGGGGCGAAAAGATCGTCCTGAGAGTGCAAACCAGGAAGAAGGCTGATTTCCACGTCGATGTAGTGGTCGGCAGCAAAAAGAGATGGCCCCTGCGGCACCATAATGTCCCCGAGAACAAATGGTGTCTGGCTCAGAATGGGGGAGGCAAGGCCAATCAAGATCTTTCAGGGGGGCCTGCCAAGGGGATTCCGCAACCGCCCGCAGGCACACCTGCCGCACCTGCCGGAGGCTTCAACCCGGGGACACCCGGCGGACGGGACCATCTGACCCTAATCCCCGTCCCCAGGGGGAAGGCACCTGTCCAATACTATGGCATCAATGATTTTCAAAACGGCAATCTGCGGACCAATTCCCGACCGGGAAAGCACCTCTACGACACACTCATCGTGGACTACAAAAACAAAAGCCTTGACCCCAAACCCATCTATCCCAAGGGAACACCCGTGGTCATCACTCTGTGGTCCAAAGTCCCCAATGACTTCGAGGGGGCCTATTTTGAAATCGTCCATTGGCGATATAACCCCAACGACACCCCAAAGTGGATTGCCCACCTGAAGAAGCAGGAGGAGAAGCGCTTGCGTGTCAGGGAGAAGGCCC
>JAHJLU010000245.1 GCA_018821745.1 Myxococcota bacterium
GAAGCCACAGACTCCATTCGCCAGGGGCAACCTCTTCATCGGTGGCACCGGCACCTACTCCTCGGGCAGCTTTACCATCGACAAAAAATACGACGACGGGGTGAACCCGGCCACCACCACATCTTCCGATGGCGAGCAGAGTGGTTTCTCCTTCATGCCCTCTGTGGGTTTCTTCATACAGAACAACACGGCCCTCTTCGGTGCCTTCGGGTTCGGTGAAAAAAAGACAAAAACCACAGACTCCAATGGCAATTCAGACACGGAAAAAGAGAAGAACATGATCCTGGAGGCGGGAATCCGGCACTATTTCCCCTCGGGCAAAACTATATTTTACGCGGGAGCCTCCCTGGGACTCAGAGAGTCTGACCCGCTGGGCCTGGACCTGGACGAAAAATTCATCGCCTTCCACGGGGGAGTGCTCCTCATGCTCTCTCCCATGATAGGCCTGGATGTGGGGATCAAATTCTCCTACTCCACAGCGGATATCCAGAATACGGATCTGGACCTCTTCACCATCACCCTTGGCTACATGGGGATTCAGGCATTCTTCTAGGGAAGGCTCAGACCATGAAAGAAGCGCTGTTTTATGAGGTCATGGAGGGGAAAATCCGGTGTCACCTGTGTCACCACCACTGCACGATCGCGCCCGAAGCGGCCGGGGTTTGCCGTGTACGAGAGAATCGCAGCGGCAAACTGGTAACACTCTCCTATGACAATGTCGTGGCCACGGCGGTGGATCCCGTGGAGAAAAAGCCTCTCTATCATGTGCTCCCGGGATCAAAGGCATTCTCATTCGCCACGGCAGGGTGTAATTTTTCCTGCGCCTGGTGTCAGAATCACGGCATCTCAGTAGAGGGGGGCTCCCACAGAGGGCACCCGATCTCGCCCGATGAGCTGGTTGCCCAGGCCCTTGTCACGGGCTGCGAGGTGATGGCGGCCACCTACACGGAGCCCACAATCTTTTACGAGCTGGCCCTCGATGTGGCCAGAGCCGCAACCGAGGCTGGCCTCGTCAACACCTGGGTGACAAACGGCTCCCTCGCCGAGGCACCCCTGAAGACCCTGGCTCCTTTCCTGCAGGCGGCCAACGTGGATCTCAAGGGGAGCGATGATACCCGGACCCGGAAATGGACGGGCATGGCTGCCTCCAGCGTCATGGAGACCATCACCCGCATGCACGATCTTGGGATATGGGTGGAGATCACCACTCTCATCGTCCCGGGGGTGAATGACTTCCCCGGGGAGCTGGAGGCCATCGCACGATTTATCACGGACCTTGACCCCGACATCCCCTGGCACCTCTCGAGGTACTTCCCGAACTTTCGCTGCGACCGCCCCGCAACCCCGGCGGCCACCATGAAGAGCGCCCACGATATGGCCCGGGCAGCGGGAGTCCGCTATGTATATGCCGGCAACATTGATCTCCCCGGCGGGAGCGACACCCTGTGCCCCCAATGCCAGACGCCAGTGATTACCCGCAGGGGAAACAGCCTGCGGGAGATGCTCCTCACCAAGGAACACCACTGCCCCACCTGTGGCCACCCAATCCCGGGAATTTTCCACTGATCCAGCAGGCGCCGGGGAGCGCACAGCGGTTCCCAGCAGGACCTCAGAGGGGCGTTGGTTTTCCCACCATGTGAAGAAAAAAGGGCGCATGATTGGAGGTAAAAACAGGAGGATTCCGCAAAATCGCCGGCCGCAGCGCCGGGTGGCCCCTAAACTCCTGATCCAGAAAGGGGCGAATCTGCCCCCGGTGCCACCCCAGAGGATGTTCAAAATCCATATAGAGTGAGAGCTCCGCGTCGTAGTTTCCACGGCTCGGGAGCTCCCGGGCCGCCGGACTCTCCACGGGCAGGTTGAAGAGCGCGAGATTGTAAAAATCGATCTCATGGGCATGGGCCACACAGAAGTCGCGGGTGACCAGCGCCGACTCCCGGGTCTCCACGGGGGTCCCGAACAGCAGGTAAAGATATACCCCGATGCCCGCGTGCCGAAGATTCTCCAGCGCCTTCACCACCAGAGACAGCGAGATACCCTTGTTGAGGTGATCAAGCACTCCCTGGTGAGCTGACTCCAGTCCGAGCTGCAGCATGACACAGCCACTGTTTGCCAGCTCCACGCAGAACTCACGGTCCGCGAGTTTTGGAAAGAAACGGCTGAAGCCGTACCAGGAGACTCCCGGCGGATCCGCCATGAGGGCCGCACACAGCGCGGGGCTCACCTCATTGTCGGTGATATGAAAGAGGACCGGGTCATACCGTCTGGTGAGTTCATGGAGGACCTGGACTGTCTTTGCAGGGGGGGCCTGCAAATAGGGCATGTCTTCGTACCGCTCGGGGCAGAAGGTACACCCTTTCCACCAGCACCCCGAGGATGCGCTCACGGGAATCACCGGCCCCGGTGAGAGATACCGCCAGGGCAGGAGCTCCTGATAGTCGTGACTCCCCAGCGTCTGTGGCGCGGGCTCCAGTTCATGGAACACCCTGAGCCACTGAAATGCGCTCCCTCCATGGATGCCATCCCACAGCCAGGGCCAGTGGTTGCTCCAGTCGGGGAGACTGGTAAAACTGATCACCAGCCCTCCCCCCATGACACATTTCACCTGGGGATGGCGCTCGCGAATATAGCCCGCCATGGCAAAAGCCATCCCCGCCTGGCTCAGATAACTCAGGGAGAACCCCACCGTGCTGCACCCGCGCCCTTCTATGTAATCATCGAGGACCGGGCCGAAGAGCGGCGCCAGCGCGTTATTTTTCCACTCCCGGGCAGATCGTTCCAGCCCATGGATTGTGAGGGGTGGATATCTGTCGTCCCGAAAATCGGCGAGGCTGTGGACACCCCCAGTTTTCTGGAGCAGGCGCTCTTCCAGCTTTCCCACGGCGTTCTGATACCGGTCAAAGCTGGCGTAGCCCCTTTTCTGCCGCAGCAGCGTGATGGAGTGGGCCACGGGGTCTCTGCGGGGGCGACCGGAACCTTGTCCCTCAATGGAGCCGGGGACATCTTCTGACTTCAGAAGCTCAAGAGTCAGATCCAAGGAAGCATCCCATACGGCGACATCCACCCCATTGGCCCCGAGCTCTCCGGCCAGACGGCCGACACTGCTGAAGGGCTCGCAAATTCTCGCCCCGGGGGCATGAATCAGTAGAACAGGGCTCATGGGGTTCTCCTTGGATCAAAGACACGGGGGCCATGGGGGCCGGGCAACAGGGGCACCATAGTGCAAATGGCGCCCGGGGACAAACCATAATCACCCTCTGATCTCGTGGCTCTCCCCTGCCGGGCACTCCCCACAGGAGGGTTGACGAGAGATGAGCCCCCATTGGAGAGCAGGGATCAATCCCGGGGAGGTGAATCCCGAAGGAGGTGAGGCGTCAACGGGCGGTGTGTGCTCCCACGGCGCCAGAGGTTGAAATCTGGCGATCCCCGTGCTATCATTTCCGAAAACA
>JAHJLU010000019.1 GCA_018821745.1 Myxococcota bacterium
CACCATCGGGGTTGAGAGCCAGATGGGGAAGGGCACAAAATTCACCATCACCTTTCCCGTACAGCCAGTGGCGCCAAAGACTACCGAGATCTCCATTATCCCAGAGCGTGGCAAAGGGCTGAAGAAGCGGATTCTCGTAGTGGATGACGAAGAGGGGATCCGATCCGCCCTTGTCCGCTTCATGAAACCCCATGATATTGTGGCTGCCGCAAGCGGCGCATCGGCCCGGGAGATTTTCGAGACGAGGCAGGATTTTGACTGCATTATCTGTGATCTCATGATGCCAGAAATCTCGGGGATGGATCTCCATCTGTGGGTAAAAAATACCTACCCTGCCCTGGCCCGCAAATTTGTCTTTATGACGGGGGGCGTGTTTACCCCCAAGGCCCGGGAGTATCTGTCGCAGGTCGATAACCTCGTTGTGGAGAAACCCTTCGACCTCAAGGCGCTTAAAAAGCTCATCGATGAGTTCTCCTGATGGGTCGGCGACATTAGTGCCTTTATGAATATTGAATCATCCGGTGGGGCACGTGGCTCCTTGTCTATTTTCCCCGGCTCTGTTACGATTACATTCTTTTTTAAGGGATATAAGATGCTCAAAGACCCCTATCTCGGAAAAACCATCTCAGGCAAATACCGCATCATCGATTTCATTGGCAAGGGCGGGATGGGGCAGGTATATCTGGCCGAACACGAGACACTGCCCCGGAAGTTTGCCCTGAAAATACTTAAGGATGAGCAGCTGGAGAGTGAGGAGTCCGTTGAACGGTTCCGGCGTGAAGCCATTGCCTCCAGCAAGGTCGTGCATCCGAACATTGTCCACATTTACGACTTTGGCTGTACAGAGGAGGGGAGTTTTTACATCGTGATGGAGTATCTCCAGGGGGAAACCCTGGACTCCATCCTGGAGTCCCAGGGGCGTATGCCACTCTCCCGTGCCCTGCCCATCCTCATTCAGATCGCAGATGCCCTGGAACACAGCCACACCATGGGCATTATTCACCGGGATCTCAAGGCGCCGAATGTGCTTCTGACCCGTGAACATGGCCGAAAAGATGTGGTCAAGCTCCTGGATTTCGGGATCGCCCAGATTATGGCCCCCTCCTTTACCAATACACGTATTACTGCCCATGGGTATGTACTGGGGACGCCGGAATACATGAGCCCGGAACAGATCCGTGAGGAGATAATCGACGGCCGCTCCGATCTTTATGCTCTGGGCATTCTGGCATATGAGCTTCTCACCGGGATGCCTCCTTTTGTATACGATGACCCAATGGAAGTACTCCAGGCCCATCTCAAAGAGTTTCCTGTGGCACCTTCTGAGAATATGCCCGACCAGCATGTCCCCAAGCTCCTGGACGGGATAATTCTAAAGTGTCTGGAGAAGGTGCCTGCTGATAGATACCCGTCGGGGAACCACCTCAAGGTGGAGCTGCTCCGGGTGCGAAATCTCATGACCCAGATGATCTCCACCCTGGTGATCCCTGAAGAACCCTCCGAGGCTCTTGCAGATGAACAGGATGTGGAGATCATCGATGAGATTCCCCTTGAGAGCGGGAGTATTATAGAGTTCCGCGATGACTTTCACGAGGTTACCAAGGAGATTATCTTTGCGTTTTTGACCGATGAACTCCTTGACCATTCGGCCAATGTCTATCTGGACAGGCTCCTCACCCTGGAGTCGGAGCTCTCGGGCATCGCCTCCAACATCTCCCGCAAGGAGCAGGAGTTCGAGAAGATCAGAGAGGAGTTTGGCAAGCAGGAGGAAAACCTTCGGTACGCGCATATGGATCTCCAGCAGGAGTACCGGAAATTTTCCGATCCGGCGATTCCCATGACCGAATCCCACGTCCAGTTTCTCAAGGATCTGCAGTTCCAGATCCAGGCGCTCGATGAACGCATAGACCAGGTGTTGGTCCAAAAACGCGCCGCCATCGGTCGCCTCAATTCGGAGATCGGTGCTTTCCACGCTTCGAGGCAGGAGCGGGAAATGGAGATCTCCTTTCAGTATCTCCAGATGCAGGACACCATTGAAGTCATCCGCAGGCACAGGACCCAGGATTTGAGCCTTCGCCACGGGGTTCTGCTGGGAAAATACGATCACATCCGTGAGATCATGGAGTCGGTCAGAAGAAATGTGGGTACGCTGGCCAAATAAGGCCGCTCCCCCTTAGAACATGGAACTGTTCCCTCTCTCATGCCCGCACGCAGAATTTACGCTCAGGGGCGATACCAGCGGGTTGTCCTGTAACACTCTGATCCTGCACGGGGCGGGCAAGTCAAACAGGGCCCGTTTTCTTCGTCTGCGTACGGCACTTGCTGACCGGGGACATTGCTCCGCCGCCTTTGATTTTGTTGGCCATGGAGAGACGGGGGGGACCCTGTCCATGTCATCCCTTCACGACAGGACACAACAGGGGCTTGCGTTCATTCGTGAACATATGTCGGCCCCGCTCTCTCTCATCGGTGCCTCCATGAGTGGCTATACGGCCATTCAACTGACCAGATTATTCCCCGTCGCCAATCTGGTGCTGCTCGTTCCTGCCGCCTACACTCCCCTTGCCTGTGATGTCCCCTTCGGGCCCGATTTTTCACGGATCATCAGGGAACCGGGGAGCTGGAGAGAGAGCGACGCCTTTTCCGCGCTGGCCAAGTTCCGGGGGAGGCTCACCATTTTTGCCGCTCAGCGCGATGATGTGATTCCCGCCGAGTTGACCCAGATGCTCCTTGATGCGGCTATGAATGCACAGAGCCCCAAGCTGTACACCGTTGAAGGGTCAACCCACGGGAACCTCTTCCATGACGACAAAACCCTGGGTTGGGCGGCGGATATCATCACCTCGGCCCTCACCTGAGACTGGGGCGAAGGTCTTACTCTTCAGGGGTCACGCAGGCGGTATATCCACTCTCATCCTCTTCACACAATTGCCCTGAATACTCGCAGTTCCGGTCCTCTACATAGTGGTTACATGCGGTATGGTCCTCGCACCGGAGGATCACCACGTTGTCTTCGGAACAAATATAGGTGCCCGGCTCGTCGCAATCGCCCACGCAGGAATCTGCACACTCTGCATAGGGATACATGGAGCCCTCAGGCTCAGGATTTCCTACGCATACTTGCCCTGAGTCGGCACAATCGGCAGCAACTTCCCACCCCCCGCAGTAATCACTGTAGCAGCGATAGAGGAGGGTGCCCTGACAATATAGCGCACCGGGATTGCAGGCGATATTGTTGCACGAGAGATTCTCGCACCACGCATGTCCTTGAGACTCCTCACGACACTCGCCTCCATAGTTCCAGCAGTCAGCCTCCTCCTCCCACTGCCCGCACCCATCGGTAACTGCACAAAACATGACAGAATCTCCTGAGCACGTCGTCTCCCCTTCAACACAGGGACATGATGGATTGGACTTGTTGCTCTCAAGCCAGTCACCGGAACAGGATAAAAGGGCTCCACTAAAAACAAGGACCATAATAAGTTTAGCCATAACTGCCTCCATCTCCCCCATAATGCTTATTTATACCACGCTTGATAGGGCTGCGCCAGAGATATTTACACTACGCAAATAAAAGCTCTCAAATTTTGCAGTAAGCAAAGGAGGTATCTCGCATTCAGGGGATGCCTGCGACAAAACAGATGGGTTGGGTAAATGGAGAATCACCATACTTTCCAAATCGCTCCCGGTCATTTTTCTCTCTACAAAGTGGCTGTTCACGGGTAATTTATGGGGAAGGAGGAAACATCAGCATGAGCAAGGAAACCGACCAGAAAACTCCCGGGACCCCGGGTCGAACCACGCTGCCCGCCGGGACCGGAAGTCTGGCCCAGCCCCAGGGTGAGTCCATGGTCTCCGACCAGACCCTCCTCGCCGTGGGAACCCCCGGTGAGGCTCCCGACGCGATTCACTCCGCCGAGACAATGCTGGCGCCGTCAAATTCGGGATCCCACCCGGCAGTTGAAGAACACTTCTCCGAGACCGTGCTCGCCACGGGTGAAAATTCCCACCCCGATGGCGGGACACCATCTGTTACTCCCCCCGGACAGGGAGAGACCCTCGCCGCGGGGACTTCTCCGGCGGCAGTCGCCGCGGCCTTCGGAAATGATTTTGGGGCGGCCCGTCACACCATTCTGCCCCGGGCCAAAATTGAGAACGGATCCGTTACCTGGATCCACACGAAAAAAACACGCCTGGAGATCCTCAGCCTTCTGGGTGAAGGGGGCGCGGGCGAAGTCCTCATTGGCATGGATCACGATATCGGGCGCAAGGTCGCCGTGAAGAAGATCCGTTCCACCGTCAAGTCTCCGGCCATGATCATGCGTTTCATCGAAGAGATCCGAACAGTCGGGAGGCTCGAACACCCCAACATCATCCCCATCCACGATGTGGGAGTCGACGCCAGCGGGGACTACTATTTTGTCATGAAATATATTGAGGGTGAGACCCTTGAGGACATCATCGAGCGATTGCATAGCGGCGACAAAAAGACCCACGCCGAGTACCCCTTCGAGCGGCGGGTCGAGGTGTTCCGTGGTGTGCTGGAGGCAGTCCGCTACGCCCACTCCCAGAAAATTATCCACCGGGACATCAAGCCCGCCAATATCATGGTAGGTCCTTTTGGTGAGGTGCTCCTCATGGATTGGGGGATCGCCCGCGAGATTGGGCAGGAGTGGTTGGGTGATACCCTGCTGCCCGAGGATGGTGCAACCCAGGAGAAGGGGGATGACCGCTTCTGGAAGACCAGGGCGGGGAGTCTGATTGGTACACCCGCATACATGTCACCGGAGCAGTCCCGTGGAGAGCCCCTGGATGAGCGAAGCGACACCTACGCGCTGAGTGTCCTCTTCTATGAGTTCCTGAGTCTGCGACATTACCTGGAGGGAAAAAACACCCTCACCGAGATTATCAAGGGCGTTCAGGATGAGGAACCCAGTGTCTTCTCCCTGAGCAAGGGAAAGGTGCAGGGCCCCGTTCCCATGGATCTGGTCTGGTATGTCAAGAAGGGCCTTAAAAAGTCCGCAGATGATCGATTTCAGACCGTTGGAGAGATGATCACGCGGCTGGATCTCAGGGCCATGGGGATTATCCCCGTCCATTGCCACATTACCCTCATGAAGCGGCTCAACGGAACCTTTCTGCGCTTCACCGACCGTCACCCCATGGCAGCGACCCTGACCATGATGACAACCATCGGGCTCGCGGTCTTCGGCATCGTGCGCGCCCTCTCATGATTGTGGGGAAATGACCGGGACCGGCCTTAAACGTCGAGGGTGCTGATGGGGACGATGGGGCCGTGGACCTTGAGAAGCTCAAGCAGGCCCTCTTTTTGGCGGTTATAAACCGCGAAGAGCTGGGGTGGAAGATTGCTCTCTTTCCCGTAGGCCGCAATCTGCAAATCAAGCCGGCGCAGCATATTTTCCACATAGAGAGAAAACTGCATGTCGTACAGCGCCCGTGGATATTCTTTGCTGATCGCCGCAAACAGGGGCAACAGGTCAGTGTATCTGGGGAGTATGCCGATGGGGGTCTCGATGCCTGTGACATCGCCATTTGCGTAGAGCTCGAGCCAGCCAAGCCAGACCTTCACGTCACGTTTCTCGCCCAACAAACCCTTCCCGCTTGAGCCGCGGGCATCGTGGGTCAGGAAGTAGTTCAATCCCGCCATGACCGGTTTGACAACAATCTTGGGAGAGTTGTAGAAGGAAAACTGGGCCGCCATATAGGTGGTGAGAGGGCCGGGGATGAAGGGGGCGTTGGCCCAGGGCTGACGGCTCACGCCCGTAGCTCCCACCTCGGTGGCGGTGGCCTTGGACACAATGGAGGCGCCGATGGCGACACCTTCGTTTGGCGTGCGGGCTACCCACACGGGGACCATGGTGTCAGCGTCTCTGCCGGAATAGGTGATGACCCGAATAGGGATACCTGTAGCGCTGCGGGCCATCTCGTGATTGTAATTGTCGATGCTGGTGCACGCCAGGGTGAAGCGGGAGTTGGGGTGGGAGCGATGAACGCCCATGTCGGGGGTCCACTCACCAAGATAGTTACGACCCCGGGGAGGATCGGGCTGTTTGTCTCCCGTCCAGTGGGGGAGGCCATCTTCATCGACCAGAATATTGGAGAAAATGATCTCGGAGGGTTTTTGCCCTTCGATGCACTCCATGAGGTATGGGTCGCCTTCCCAGTTCACATCTTCGATGATGCCGAAGATTCCCACCTCGGGGTTGACCGCCCGGATGATCCCCTGGTCGTCGATCCACATCTGTGCCAGGTCGTCGCCGATGAAGTCGCTCCCCACCATGGCGGTGGTTGTTTTTCCGCATCCCGAGGGAGCGGCGCCGGCGAAGAAGGTCTTCCTCCCGCGGGGGCCCGTGAGCCCAGTAATGAACATGTGTTCCGAGAGCTGGCTGCCTTCACGGTAGTAGGTGCACAGATCCACGGCAAACCGGTGGTTACCCTTTTTCAGCAGCAGGGTATTGCCGGCGTAGGTGCAGTAACAGGAGAAGGTGGTGAACCAGCTGCGATCCATGAAAATCCGTGCTTTGTGGATGTTGGCGCTGGAGAGCTCTCCCATGGAGTGGCAGTTGGAGAAGAAGGTCCCGGCCCGTTTCACTTCCTGGTCGAAATCTTCGTAGACCGACGGGTAGAGGATATTCCCGGAATGGACCACATAGAATGAGTCGGTGATCATGATGGCGGGGACCGACGCGGCGGCTCCCGCAGGGCCCCGGTTCCAGAAGGAGACGGTCATAATTCTGCCTCTCATGAGCCCCGTCATGACATTCTCGATGTACTCATGTGCCTCAGACCGCGCCATTTTCTTTGCCAGCACAGAGGTCGACTCGCCCTCGTTGACGATATAAAAGGTCTGGTTCACCATCCGCCCCTGATCTTCGGGAAGATCGTAGTGGCAGGTGTGCCCCGGGTTTTTCATGGTGAATTCTTCACCCTCAATGATCGCGTGCCTTCTGGCGAACTCAAGATCCACCTCGGAACCGCTGTTGATCCAGATGCTGTCAGGGGCGAACATTGCGGCGGCGTTTGCTATTTTCAGCAGCGCCTCTTCATGCTCGATGCGTGAAAGCTTGGCAAGGTCAGCGGGGCTGCATTTTCGTTTAAACAGGTCCCGGGCTTGCTGTATATCATTGATTTGTCCGACTGATGCCAGAATATCAATTCCGTGTTTTAGCTTCAACATGGTCTAAACTCCAGTGGCAAGGGGGTCTCAAGGGTCTTGCCTGGCTGAAGTGGTAGGCCTCTGCAGAAAAATGGTCAAGGTAATAAACAAGTAATGATCAGAATAAACCACATGCTGGTTGTGCTTTCATCCAAAAGTGAATATATTAGGAGCTGGGAATCCGGTATTGACCGATTCTTTTTGGAGGAAATCATGAAAACATTCATTTATTTTGTTCTCGCCCTCATCCCCTCAGTGGTTTTTGCCGAGCCCGATAAAAAGACTCCACGGTTTCGCCTGGAGGTAGAGGGTGGGCTCTTGTACCAGACGCGCAATGAAGTCCAGATCCCCAACGAAGAGAGCGCCACGCGCATCGATCTCACGGAGATGATTGGAATGGGCCCCCTGCCCGCCGGGAGAGTCTATTTCACCTGGAACATTAATGACCGCCACGCTGTCCGGGCCCTGTTCGCGCCCCTTCAGGTGACCCGCTCAAAGACCATCGACAGCGCCATTCTGTTCGACGGGGTCACCTTTGACGCGGGGCAAAAGACAGCCTTTACCTATAAGTTCAATTCCTACAGGCTGAACTATCACTACCGGTTTTTTGCCGCTGATACGTTCAAGGCCTTTGTGGGGTTCACGGCGAAGATTCGCGACGCAAAGGTGGAGTTGACCCAGGGTGATCACCACGGAGTGCTCACGGATCTGGGGTTTGTGCCGCTGCTCTATCTCGCCTTCGATTGGCGGTTCGCTCCAAGGACCCACCTCGTGTTTGATTTCAACGGTCTCGCCGGGGGACCGGGGAGGGCCTTTGATGTGTCCCTGAAGGTGGCCTATGACATCACGGACAACCTGGGCGTATCTGTCGGGTACCGCACCGTTGAGGGCGGAGCTGATGTGGACGCCGTATACAACTTCGCCTGGCTCCATTTTGGGGTACTTTCCCTGAGTTACCAGTTCTGATCCCCTTCCTTCATCAATAATCATTAAAGCAATCCACGGGGATTGATCATGCTCACATTGTGGGCGCCTTTTCACAGGGGAAATACGTTAATATAGTTGGAAAATTGGGGGATTGACATATATTGATCCCTTGTGACTGAAATATACCGGTCCCCAGTGGGCCTCTTTAACAGTGGTGGTATCCATGAAGTGCCTGTTCTCCCTTCTTCTGTTTTGCGTATTCGCTGTCGCCCCGGTGTTGCCGTCGGGGGCCATGAAGCGGGAGGTAAGAGGGGGGTGGATCTATGAGACATGGGAAGTCTCCGATGGCCTCCCCACCAGCTCCATTCTCGATATTATCGAAGGAAAGGATGGGTACCTGTGGATCGCCACCTTCGACGGCCTGGTCAGGTTCGATGGTCAGCGCTTTTTTACCTTCGATGTTACCAATACTCCGGGATTGAAGAGCAACAGGATACTTGCCCTGGGCTTTGATAAAAGTGGCTCACTGTGGTTTCGTGTGGGGCTGTATAATGCGGGGACAATCAGGGGAGGAATCCTTCAGACCCGTCCCGGGGGTGATGACGAGGGCAACGCGGTGCTGCGCTCCATTGACAGCCGGCCACGTCATGCCAATATTCCCTCCCGCCTTATGCCAGCGGGTGACCTCCGCAGATCCATACGGGACAGTCACGGAAATTTCTGGCTGGCCATGGTCTCCGGCGGGCTCGTGCGTCTCTCCCGAGCACGAGTGGATACCGTTCACCCCGAGTTTCAGGTTCATGCGGTGGTGGTGGATGTGCGGGGGCGTATCTGGCTTCAATCCAGAGACAGGGCCCTTTGTGTCATGGAACGTATCGATGCTCCGTGCGTCGAGCTTTTACTTCCCTCGGGGAAGGGTCCCGCTCTGACCCTTGGGCGGGGTGAAAAAGGTGAGGTGTTTGCGGCGGATGCCGCCTCGGTCTATCGGGTAGACGGGGATAAACCGATGAAAATGGGGAGTGTGCCACCGGGGTACATTCCCACCGCGGTGACAACGCTTGGGGGGGAATTGTGGCTGGGGACTGTAAAGGGGTTGTTTCGGGTGACTCGTGAGCGGACGAAGAAGGTGGTTTATCACGAGGAAATGGCGAACGCGATAATCATTGAGTTGATGAGAGACAGTCAGGGCAGAATGTGGATAGGGACTTACGGCAAGGGCATCTTCAGGGTTACAGGCAATCGGGTGGACCGGTTCTTCGATGGTCATGGACTTGGGGGGGATTTCATCCAGTTTGTAATAGAAGATTCCGGTGGCTGGTTCTGGGTAGGGACAAAAAAAGGTCTCACTGTACTGGTGAACGACCACCCTGTTATTATCCGCAAAAATCAAGGGCTTTACGATAATTCGGTGTTCACCTTTTTGCCCGACGGATTGGGAAATGTCTGGATAAGCTCCAACAAGGGCATATTTCGGACACCATTGAATGAACTGAGGGCCTTTGTCCGGGGAGAAAAGTTGAAAATAGTGAGCCTTCACTTTGATGAATCCGACGGGATGCTGAGTCGGGAATGTAATGGGATCAGTCGTTTGGCCGGTGCCCGTGGCCCTGCCGGGAGGCTCCTCTTCGCCTGCCTTCGTGGGCTGACGGCCATAAATCCGGCGAAACTCTCACCTGCGGGCACAGTGCCACGGGTGGCTCTCGACGGTGTCTCTGTGGATGCCCGCCCCCTCAGCCCCACAGGCACCATTTCCCTGGAGCCCGGGGATCGCCGTGTGACTTTCCGGTTTGGCGCCATCGCCCTCTTCGGTCATGAGAAAATACGATACCG
>JAHJLU010000246.1 GCA_018821745.1 Myxococcota bacterium
CTCGAGCCCGACGATGACATCAACCTCCAGTACACTTCGGGGACCACGGGTTTCCCCAAGGGAGTGACCCTTTCCCACTTCAACATCCTCAACAACGGATATCACGTCGCCAAGGTAATGGACTTCTCGGAGAAGGACCGTCTTTGTATCCCCGTACCCTTCTACCACTGCTTCGGCATGGTCATGTCCAACCTCTCCTGCGTCTCCTTCGGCGCAACCATGGTCCTCCCCGGCTATGTCTTCACTCCCGATTCCGTCCTCAAGGCCGTGGAGCTTGAGAAGTGCACAGCGCTCCACGGGGTTCCCACCATGTTCATCGCGGAGCTCAACGACCCCGGCTTTGCCAATTACGACCTCTCCACCCTCCGCACGGGAATCATGGCGGGCGCTCCCTGCCCCATTGAGACCATGAACAGTACCATTGAGAAGATGAACATGTCCCAGGTGGTCATCGCCTATGGTCAGACTGAGTCCTCCCCAGTTACCACCATGACGCGCATCGTTGATTCCGTTGCCAAGCGGGTATCAACCGTGGGCAGAGTAATGCCCCACCAGGAACTGAAAATCATCGATCCCCTCACAGGCAATACAGTAGCGCGGGGCGCCCAGGGTGAGATCTGTTTCAGAGGCTATAACGTCATGTCCCGGTACTATAATAACGCCGAGGCCACCCGGGGAGCCATCGACAACTCCCATTGGCTCCACAGCGGCGATCTGGGTGTCATGGACACTGAGGGCTACGTCAAAATCACAGGGCGCATCAAAGAGATGGTCATCCGGGGTGGAGAAAACCTCTACCCCCGTGAGATTGAAGAATTTCTTCACTCAAACCCCGACATCATGGACGTCTATGTGGTGGGAGTCCCCGACATTAAATACGGAGAAGAGCTCATGGCCTGGGTTCTCCCCATGGAAGGCGCCCAGCTCACCGAGGAGAAAATTCGGGAGTTCTGCAAGGGGAAGATTGCCCACTTCAAAATTCCCCGGTACTTCAAATTTGTGGCCAGCAAAGATGACTTCCCCATGACAGTTACTGGAAAAATCCAGAAATTCAAGATGAGGGAAGTGGCTATTGTTGAATTGAATCTTCAGGCAGCAGCCAATGTAGAGACCGCATGAAGCCTTCGATTCTGGTCGTCGATGATGAACAGTCAATTCTGGAATCCATCGAACGACTCCTCCTGAGAGAATCCTACGCCGTTTTCAAGACTGACAGCGCGGAAGATGCTATTACAATAATCCAAAAGGAGCATATTTCTTTGCTCCTCACTGATTTGCGTCTCCCAAAAATGAGCGGCATCGATCTATTGAAGGTGGTGAGACGTATCGCCCCCGCCACGGAGATTATCCTCATGACAGCCTTCGGCTCCGTAGAGGTCGCCGTCACCGCCATGAAGGAGGGGGCCTACGATTTTATTACCAAGCCCATCAAGCGGGCCATTCTGCTGAAGACTATCTCCAAGGCCCTGGAAAAACAGAAACTGGTCAGTGAAAACCAGGAGCTGCGACGACTGCTCAATGAAAAAAACAGCGACCGGCTACTGGTGGGAAACTCCACAGCGTTCCGGCAGACCAGGGAACTGATCGCCCAGGTAGCGCAAAGTGAAGCCCACGTGCTCATCTTCGGCGAAAGCGGCACAGGAAAGGAGATGGCGGCACAGTCACTCCATCAGAACTCCCCCCGCAGAGCAGGGCCATTTGTCCCTGTCAACTGTGCGGCACTTCCCGAGTCTATCATTGAATCCGAGCTCTTCGGGTACGTAAGAGGGGCCTTTACCGGAGCAGAAAACAATCGACAGGGCAGATTCGCCAAGGCCCATGGAGGAACCCTCTTCCTCGATGAAATCGGTGAATTGTCCCAAAATGTTCAGGTGAAGCTCCTGCGAATACTCCAGGAGGGTATGGTGGAACCCCTTGGTTCCGACAAACCCGTCAAGACAGACTTTCGCCTCATTTGTGCGACCCATAAGGATTTAAAAGAGGAAGTGAAGCAGGGTCGATTCCGAGAGGACCTGTACTACCGGCTCCATGTCATCTCCATCAGAATTCCCCCTCTGCGGGAACGAATGGAAGATATTCCCCTCTTGGCAACCCATTTTATCGAGCGTGCCAATCTCAAAAATCACAGAGAGGTCCTGGGAATCGACCCCGGCGCGCTGGATGTGCTCACCTCCCATGACTGGCCTGGAAACGTGAGGGAGCTGGAGAATATTATGGAGCGGGCGGTTGTACTCACCAGGAACGAGATCCTCACCATTGAGGATCTCCCCCCCGAGCTCCACGGTTCCCCTCACCGTGAGACCTCTATCAACGTGCCCCTGGGGCTCCCTCTGGAGGAGGTGGAGCGTCGCCTCATCCGCGAGACCCTGAAGCTAGCCGACGGCAACAAAAAAGATGCCGCTCGCATTCTGGGAATAGCGGTCCGGACCATTTATCGGAGAATTGCAGAAGACACCGATCTGCTCGAGTAAACCCCATGTTCAGAAAATACAGAGCCTACGCGCTGGTCGTGCGCATTATCCTCTCCTACAAATGGGCCTCATTCCGTCTGCGATTCCTCTCCAGGGAGAAGGCCCAGCGGTATATGGAAGAGCTCCATAAGAATAACGCCCGGAGGCTCTGTCGCGCCTTCATGTCGTTGAAGGGCCTCTACATCAAGCTGGGACAGCTCATCTCCATTCTGGCCACAGCCCTGCCCGCCGCATTCCGGGATGAACTGACGGTACTGCAGGACAAAATTACTCCCAC
>JAHJLU010000247.1 GCA_018821745.1 Myxococcota bacterium
CCGTCGTAGTAGCTTCGGGTGTGGTTGAACTTCGTCTCGTCCGTAATGCTCGAAGTGGTCCACGTCTCACACACACCGTGGATCCACGCTGCCGCGTTCTTGGCGTAGGTGGAATGCGCGGTGATAGTGATATCAGCCCCCACCTGGCCGTGCGTGATCTTCTCCTTGGTGTGGCCGTAGTTGTCCACCCGGCTCTCGTTCAAGAAGTGCACAACATCGGTGCTGGAGGTGTTGAGAGGTACCGCAATCATCGGAGAGGATATCAGGTTCTCCCCTGTGTCCTCGGTGATAAACTTGGGTATGCTCGGGGAGTACGTCCCTGACCCATAACCCGTGTTATAAGCAAAGGAGTGGGACTCCCGAGGGTACACGAACCGCACCTCCCGGTGGAAGGCGTCGTGGAGCAGATCCTCGGAATCCATAGCGAGCGCATTATCATCGAAAAGCCACCGGATGCCGTAGGAGGTGAAGGACTTCGAGATGAAGCGCCGAGCACTTCCGGTGTCGTAAACCCAGTTCTCGGTCATGTACTCCATGCCAGCAAAAGCTTCGTCATCTACATCCAACTCCCCAGGAACATCCACGTCTCCCTTGCCCTGATAGTAGTAGTGGGTCGCGAACTTAGAGAGCGTCTCCCCGTTGGTCAGATAGTCAACGCTATTGGGAGGGACCTGATGATCCCCCACGCTCTCTTCCTCGGTCTGGCCGAAGCCCCGGAACTCATGCTCTTTGCCGTCATAGTAGCAGTTACGGTATTTGTATCGCTTGGTCAGCACCGTCTCGGGCCAGCCGGGCTCATGCAGTTGGTTGCGGGTGACCACCTCAGTCACAACCTGCTGGGGGAAGGGGCACGTGGTGGACCACGGGTCATCAGATTTTGCAGCAACATACTGCTCTGTGGACGGTGCATAATTGATCCGCGTCAGGCCACCGAGCCCGTTGTGCACAACATTGATCAAACGGGGCTTGATTCCCCCCGTGAGATCCATGTATTTGTACTCACCACCATCGCCCCAGAGAATATCCTGGGAGCCCGAGCCATTCATGTCGGCGATGCGAACACGGTCCGTGAACTGATGCCCCCAGGGCGCAGAGATGATGGCACGATCTTCGAAATAGTCGATCTTGTTGAGCCACACGTCCACCTGGTTGGCCCTCACCTGGAACATATCGGCAAGGCCATCACCATTGATGTCGCCAAGGTAGATCTTTGATGGGTCCATAGAGGAAAAATAGGGGGCACTCCCCATGGCAATGTACCGATTGGCCCCGTAGGTCCCTGCCGCGCAGTAATCCCCGGTTCCCCAGTTCCCGTGTCCCTTGTTGGGCCAATACACAAACGTGCCGTAATCCACGAACACAATGTCCTGCAGCCCGTCACCGTTGACATCGGCAAACTTCACCCGGTTGTCACTGAACTGGATGGGAATCCCCTTGTGGAGCACACAGGTCGTGATGGGCTCTTCAGAGATGTTGCCGCTCGCGTCGATGTGCCCGAACACTCCTATGGCCATCTTGCTCGGATCATTGGGGTCCTTGTACCTGCCAAGATTCAGCCAGTGCTGCATCTGCGTACCCGTTGTTTTTACGACGTCGATGAGGTGGTCGCCGTTAATATCGACCAGCTTGATGTTTTCCGCGTCGTTCGTGAGGTCGATATGGGGATTTGTGGTCCTTGTGAGATAGTGCTCCCAGACACAGGTCCCGCTGTCGCAGTTCGTCTTGTAAACCTTGAACTCACCCACTGAGGGCATGTGAATAAGATCCGTCACGCCGTCGCCGTCGATGTCCATCATGCGGACATTGGTATTATACAGCATGAAGGTCTGCTCATCCCCCATACCTGTCCTGGAGGATTCACGAATGCCATCGCCAGGTCCATCGTTCAGGAGGTACTGTTGAATGGGGCCCGAAGTGGTGGGATCGGTCTCATAAATATCGGGCAGGCCGTCGCCATTGACGTCGAGGAGATCTCTGCGGCCGTCCCCGATGGAGTGGTAGGGGGAGTTGGGCATCTCGATGATCTCGCCATACAGATCTCCCATCCCAAGAACGTTATGAGTGCCCACAACCTCTGTATAATCAAACTGTACGGGAGGAAGGTGGTCACTGCCTTTGCCAAACATCTTCACTTTATTGAGCAGAGTGTGGAAGGACCCTGCAACGTAATCAAACTCATAGTGTCGGACCTTCTGATATCCACCAGAGCCGGTGTAGTCCGTCTCCACCTGAATGTCACTGAGCCGCCATGCCGTGCTGATGGGGTATCCTGTCTGGTAGGTTGTGTTCACATCCTCACGGGTGGCGTCATAGTTGATGGCAATCCGATGCTGGTACTGTTCAGAATTCCCGGAGTTTTTCACATTGTACCTCACTTCCGAGAGGTAGGATTTTCCCATGTTCTTCTCGTAGACGTACTGAACCTTGTTGCCGTGGGTGTCCTTCACTTCAATGAGGTTCCATCGAAACACCCGCTCGCCGTTTTCATCACACGTGAGGGCGGACTCATCGGGCACACCACCAGAGTCAGCACCGAAATAATAGAGGGTCCCGCTCTGATCCTGGGCAATCCAGTAGGGATGGCCACCTCCAACGGCGTTCTTGAAAAAGACACGCATGAAGATACCCTCAAGCTTAGCCCGATAGTAGAAATCATGCTGAACATCAAACCACGAGGGGAGCGCCCCCTCTCCCTCTGCGCTGGGATCGATCCGAACAAGCTCATGCCCGCCGCCGTAGATAAAACGATCCACGGTGTTGTCGTAGATGGGCAGTCCCTGATCCGTCTGGCGGGCGATGTACGCTACACCAAAACTCCAGCCGATACCCGCAACACCCTGTGATCCCGCCGATGAATAGGAGAGCCCAAGGGATGGACCGAGGCCTGCTCTCGCGGGTGGTGTTGTAATCGGAATCGACAACGATGCGTTCCCTGTCTGAAGGTTGGTTTTAAAAGTCAGCCCCATACCCTTGATAGATCCGGATCCCTGGGGACGTTTAAGCACCTGAGGTGAAACACCGGACTTGTTCACAGAGACAAGCTGGCTAATCTGCTTGAGTTTTTGCAACTTATTCGCAGCAATCGGTCTTTTGGGCTCCACAGGCTTGATGTCCAACTTTTCTATGGTGGGATCAATGGACTGCCCCTGCCCCTCGTCTTCATATTGCTGAAGGTAATCCTCTCGGTCCACTCCGGGCTCATCGTACTTGGCCGTACTCTTCACAGAATTGGGGTCAAGATGGGTGTCCTCACGGGACATGGGTGGATCATCCTCTGCAAAGGCCGCAAAACTTAAGGTCAGTATGAAAACGAGGAGAAGGGATTTCATCGGCTCACCTCCGTCAGGTTTCTTTCCCAGGGAGATGGCTCAATCTGGGGGATGAAGTCCCACTCCATGTCGTTGGTATCGATGAAATGACCACGCCCAAGCACCTCGCCACTCGACGAAGCAATAGCCGAAGTCTGACAGATCTCCGCACCGATGATGCCGTAGCAAAGTTCATCGATAACCGTTTCATCACATTTCAGTTGAATGGAGACCGTCTGGTACCCCGGTGGGATAACAAGATCACTGCTAATGTATGCACCACCGGTCCCGGGGACCATGGAATCGTGAGCAATCACCAAATACCCATCAGCAGTCATGGTGAGGGGGACGCTTCCATCCATAAGTGCGATTTCAAACAGTGTGTCTGGACTCACACTGCCCGTCATCTCCCCGAGCCCTTTAAGTGAGCAACCACTCAATTGGATAGGCTCCCCGGCAATCTCAATGAAGTTCCCTATGGAGTTGGCATCTTCGTAATGACCAACCTCATTGATCACGAGGTTGGGCGTTACATTAAGGAAGTAAAAGGTGTTCTCGTCCTCTGACAGATTCTCAACACAGACATAGTGGATCCCACTCCCGAAGAGATCGGGATCCACGTTATCCAGTGTCATCTCCTTATAGTCGATTTCTGTTGTATCATCAAAAAGATGCAAGCCTACCTTGGCGCCGGACACTGTGTAAGGGGAGAGCTCCCTCGCGACCACGTTTACCCGCACGTTTTTGTCACGCCAAGAAAGTTCCAGTGCATAGCAGTCCATATCGCCGACGGAGGAGATACGCCCCCAGATGAGGTCCGTTCCAACCACCTGGCTCCCCATGCCCCTGGTCTCATTGGGCTCCAGCTCGTTGAAAAGCCCGGAGTCCCGATACTCATCATAGATAAAGTGGAAGTACCCATTGTTGATCCCCAGCCGGTCGGAGATCCTCAGATAATAGGTCCCTGTCTCCGGTGCCTGAAAGACCATGAGGGAATCCCAGGTTCCGAAGGACTCGTCATCGTTTTTAGCCAGCGGCGTGCTGTCAAAATCGGCATTAGCCCCGGCAACGGTGATCACCAGGTCAAGAACCGAACCAGGCTCTTCGTTGGCATGGGCCTTGAAGATCTCCCCAGCCATCAGATTCATGGAGAAATAGACCGGGGACGCGATATGGACCATGGAAAACTCATCGCCAAAGTCAATACTGGAAAATCCGGGCACTACGTTCACTACAACATCAACGCTCTCTCCCGAGATCCCCGCATTCTCAAAGCGAAGCGTGCACGGTCCTGAAGTGTTCAGAAGAGGTACAGCGACCTTCACCCACATCTCGGTAACTGTATAATGGCCAAATTCTGTAATGCTCACAGTACACCCATTCACGGGGACAATAGAAAGGAGTGAATTGGAGAAATCCACAAAGGCGCCATCAACCGACAACGTGGTGGTGATACCTGTAGAGATGTTCGTCGGGTCCACTGCGATAGTGGGAGTCCCCTGGATCACCGTGATGGTCCCAGTTACCACTTCTGGACCTGTTGTTACGGTGACGATTCTATCCCCGAGAGCCTCGTCATAAGGAACATCCAACTCAACCGTCAGAATCTGCTGGGTCGTATCCACTCCAACTACCACGGCGCTTATTCCAGGGATCGCAACATTCGTCGAACCAAGCGTGAAATGCGTGTCGGACCCATGGATCGAGACCATCACTGTCTCTCCCTGGTGCACTTCATTGGGAGTGATAGTCACAATATTAGGATCGATGAAATCAACGGTGAAGCTCCCCGAAACATGCTCACCATAGGTGGAGAAAATAAAATCATACACGCCTGGGGCGGCCTCAAATGCAACATCAACGGACAGTACAATCTCCTGCGTGGCCTCATCAAGAGAGGAAATCACAGCCGAGACTCCACTCGCCGGTGGATTCACTGAAAGAGTTGTGATTCCATCTGCGAAATGGGTGTCTGCGCCATTCACGATCACTTCGAGTGTTTCCCATGGGTCACAGTGGTTTGGAGTCAGTGTAATTTCTGCAGGAATCGAATCAACTACCACTTCGAAGGCAGCCGAAAGTGCCCCCATACCCCCGTCATCGACAGAGAGTTCGTAAGATCCCAGAGAAATTGTGTCCTCAATGTAGACCTCAAGCTCCATCTCAGTCTGGCTCAGTACAGTCTGACTCAAAATCACGATTCCAGGGTCATCAAATGAAGCAGTGGTAAGTGGATCGAAAAAGGTCTGGTAGCCTGTTACTGCTAAAGAAGGAATGTACTGTCCTGGAAGTCCGGATTGCGGCTCAATGATGATCTGCCGAGGTACAAGCAATTCAAAGTCAGTAACGAATTTCTGGTAATCCGAGCCTATCACCACAGAGCCAGGATATTCCTGGGCAACGGCATCAGGATCAATATCAATCACGACCTCTGCCGTCGTCTGATCAATCACTGTTGTCGACACAACTGTCACGCCTGGAATGTTAAAAACAACATCAAAAGCTGTCGTTTGAAAATGGCTGCCAGTGCCCTGTATTGTCAGAAGAACTCCCTGCCACCCGATATCAGCAAAGAGAGGTGAAGCAGACAAAACGGGCTGAGGAAAAACCTCAAAATCAGTGCTTACTATCTCGGCACCTCCAAAAGGACCACCATTGTTTGTGGTCACACTGATGCGCCTAGTAGCGACAGGCTCATCCGGCGGAATAGTTAGTGACATTGAGATGTGGTAATTGTCCAGAACCTGTATATTGCTGATTTCAATGGTCGAGGAGTCGATCGTGACGGACGATGTACCAGCGGTGAAAGAGGTATTGCTCCCCGAAAGAACAACAGGGATGTTCTGTGCCCCCTGTACACCTGACTCGGGGTCGGAACTAAGCTCAGTGCATGCAATTGCTGAAACGAGTATTAAAAGCCAAGCAACCGTTCGATTGTACATGTCGTCACATCCCTCATCGAAAAGAACGCGTTCTACCTATCAATAGTTATTGTTAAACTTAGACCAGTACCTGTAATTCCAGATTAGTTGTATATCCTCAATATTGTACCACTGAAGTGCATCGCTCTTCCAAATCCTGAGCGTATACAAGCCTTGGAGTGGTCTTCCTCTGAACTCGGATTTCTTTTTATCCGCCAGAAGAGATTGATGATTTGAACTCATTGGGTTAGTAATGACAACCTCCGCAGTCACCGCCTTTGCATTCGATATTCTCGCGTTCGGGAGATTAAACTCCTGGGTTGAATTCAACCCATTTCTGATTTCAACCAGGCCATTGTGTTCAAGCGAATATTCCACATAGGCGTTTGTATAGCATGATGATGATGCCCCTTCAAAACACTGTCGAACATTGGTTCCAACGATGTTAATTGCTACAGTTGAGTGCCTGTAGTTAAAGTTTCCGCCCGAGATAGCTGCAGATGGGATGAGTGTTCCCTTCTCAACTTGGTCCATATTGAGGGGGAAAACGTACTCGTAGTAACAGCGTTTCCCCGCGCTCGTATCGATGCATTTTTCTTCGAAATTCGATCTAAAAACTTCGCTATCGTTGTTGGAACAATACTGGTTAATAGCCTTCAATTCCCCATACGTCCTCTGGTATTCCGTCGGCGTGCAATCGCCCTCACATCCTTCCAACTGCATTCCCCAGAGCAGGAAGTCTCCAAAATCCTCGGTTTGCGGCCCATTTACTGATAGATTTGAAGGATAAACTCTCACTTCAACTGACTCATTCTCACCGACATCAATCGGTATGCTTTCCTGAGTCCATAAATGGTTGGGTCCTCCAGGATTGGCGACGACAAATGCATTGCCGGACTGCATAATATTTCCGAACAAATCTCGTACTTCTACTCGGAAGTCTGGTGCATCAACATTCGGAACATTTTTATGCCAAAATGAGAGTAAATACCGTCCCCTTTCCAGGGGTTCAGTAATCTGGGCAACATATCCACTCGTCGAATGTGTATTGCCCGGAGTGATCCAAGTATATCCCACTCTTTCGATGTATCGCCAGTATCCCTTCGCATCCATTATTCTCTGCGGTGCTGAGATCAGTTGGGGGCATAAACGATTCGAAGGATCGCAATCTACTACACTGCTAGCATAGCTTTCAGTTCGGTTCTCAATCTCGATGCATTTCTCATCATCCGACTCTTCATCACACTGTGTGACTATACTCCAACCTTTAGTGTTTTGGATATCTACCTGCCCCAATTGCCCTGAAAATAGTAATCTGTTCCGGCTATCATCGTAGCAGAATCCCATAGGCCTAATTATGTCTTCTTTGAGTGAAATGACTGCAAGATCATCTCCGTCGTGAAATGGATAATCAATCCCATAGCTCGTCATCAGGTTTGTGAGATTGTCAATATACGTACCCACATACTGGTGAGCGTAGTTATCATCCTCTCCGAACCAGTTCGTCTCTGTTAACGCGGATGCATCTCGGATTTGGGTGTAATCTATTCCTGTTACTGAACAAAGATCGTCCACCCATGAAGATGGTTTTTCCACGAGATAAAGATCCTGATTCATATCTCGCAACTTGACCCCCAGCTTGAACTCGAGAGACCGCCGCGCAAGAAAAGCCATTTTCTTTGCGTATTTCAACTGGTTCTCATAGAGCAACCGGTTAGTATTGTACCTACGCCTCATAACTGTATTGACATTATAGACTTTTCCCGCATCGCCAGTATCTGACATCGTCGCCCTCGCGGCAAGACTCGACGCAGCCTTTTTCAATGAATTAATCCTATTCATCGCTTTTTTGACCCGAGCCAGATTCTCCTCGATGCCTGAAACCGTTTGCCGCATAGAAATCACATGATTAAGGTATGTAGCCAAGAACCCGTCTAATTGAATCTCGATCTGCTTTCCAGATATCCGATTCTGGATATTCATGATCTCAAATTCCAGCGCCACTACTATGATGTGCAATGTAGCAGCGCCAGAGTGAAATATAGATGCAGCGATTTTACCTGGGTTTGCGCTCAATGCATTGGCGGTAGATGACAACGCGGCAGCGGTACTATTGAGCATGGACTGCATCGACCGGAAATCATCTAGCTCATCGGCGAGGTTCGTCAAATCAATTTCGTCTTTTGTCTTTTCGACCGCAACCGATATCAGTGATGCAATGGTTCCAATATTATCAATCCCCGTCTTGACTAATTTCAGACTGGTTTCCATTTCTATCAGAGAATCATAATAGGATCCTTCGATGTTCAAGTAATCGCCTGTTCCTCCACCTCTCTCCATTCCTTCGACAAATTCCTTGGGGACATTTGAGAGAATTGTTGCCTGATTCTTCTCTTTGATTTCGTTGGCCAAGCATCTGAATCGCTGGGCAAATTTGTCGAGATCCTTTGGTCCTTGTAAAGTCA
>JAHJLU010000248.1 GCA_018821745.1 Myxococcota bacterium
CGCAGATCAGCATGGCCCAGGCGGCATTTTTGGCCGTCATCCCGCGATCCCCCGTCCACTATGACCCCCGACGGCACTTTGCCCGGGTTCGGACCATGCAGCAGCGCCTCCTCTCGGCCATGATCGCGAACAACAAGCTGGCGAAGGAGGCCCGCTTTGCCCTGGCGGAGCCCATCACCGTGGAGGCTCCGGGCGTGCCCTTCGAGGCCCCCCACTTCACCCGCAGGCTGCGGTCGGGCCTGCTCTCGGGTGAGCAGCGCATCAACGGCAGGATGAACGAGGTTCACTCCAGCCTGGACATGCGGCTCCAGCGGCGTGTGGAGTCCATTGTGAAAAGGGAGACAGCGCGCCTCAAGTCCCGCCGGGTCACCAACGGGGCAGTGGTAGTCCTTGACAACAAGACCGGCGATGTCCTCGCCTATGTGGGCTCCGCAGATTACAGCGACAAGGCCCACCAGGGTGCCGTTGACGGCGTTGTGGCGCTGCGTCAGCCCGGCTCCACCCTCAAGCCGTTCACCTATGCCCTCGCCCTTGAGCGGGGCTTCACCGCGGCCACGATTCTCCCCGACATCGAGACCAACTACAAACTGAGGCAGGGGCACTCCTTTGTGCCCCGCAATTACAGCGGACACTTTCTCGGTCCCGTGCGGCTCCGGAGCGCTTTGGCATCCTCCCTCAATGTCCCCGCTGTTTTTGCGGCGAAACACGTGGGCTACAAGAGGCTGCTCCAGGGGTTTCTCAACATGGGGTTCGTCTCCCTGAAAAAGCACGCGGACCACTACGGGCTGGGGATCACGCTGGGAAACGGGGAGGTCGCCCTCCTGGATCTGGCTACAGCCTATGCGGCGCTGGCCCGAGGCGGGAGAAGCCTGACTCTCCGGTTTTTCAGCCGCGTGGTTTTTGAGGACGGTGGACAACTGTTTCCCCCCGCGGCGGTGGAGCGGCAGGTGATTGATGAAAAAGCGGCATACATTATCACCAATATCCTCGCGGATCCCATGGCACGCATTTCGGGGTTCGGCTTCTCCACTCCCTTCGCCTTCCCCTATCCCGTCGCCGTGAAGACCGGAACCTCCAGCAGTTTCAGGGATAATCTGGCCATTGGTTATACCCGGGAAGTGACTGTTGCCGTGTGGGTCGGGAACTTTGACGGGACGCCCATGGAGCGCGTCACGGGAGCCACCGGCGCGGGCCCGATTTTCCGGCAGACATTGCTGGCTGCCATGGAGGGCAAGGTGCCGGAGCCGTTTGCCTCGCCGCTCCCCATGGTAGAAATCCCCCTGTGTCCCCTCTCCGGGCTTTTGCCCGGTCCCCACTGCAAGAACCACATCAAGGAAATATTTGTCCCGGGATCCGAACCCAAAAACCGCTGCACCTGGCATGAAGAGGTTCGCCTGGACTCCAGAAATATGCTCCTCGCCGGGCCATCCTGCTCCGACGAGGAGGTAATAAAGAAGGTCTTTGCCCGGTTTCCCCCTACCTACTCCTCATGGATCAAAGAGGAGGGGATAGTGGTGGCACCGGACGCCTGGTCGCCTCACTGCCCCGGCAAGGGGAAGGGGACCAGCGCGGCGAAAATCATTTCCCCCCATGATCAGACGCAGCTGCTCATTGACCCCAGTGAGCCGCTGGAGAACCAGGTGGTGGCCATCAAGGTAGAAGCGGCTGCCGGCGACGCACCGGGAGTCTGGATCATCGACAACAGACCCGCGTCTCCAAAGCCCTGGCCCTACACCCTCTACTGGCAGCTGGTCAAGGGTACCCACACCTTCGCCCTGCGCATTGGCTCCACCACCAGCAACAAAATAACCCTCCACATCCGCTGAGTTCCCACCCGCTATAATCATGCCGTCCAGGATCATTGTCGGAGAGCTTCCTAATGGCCGGATCCCCGCTGGCTTCTCTTCTTTGCATGCCTTGAGGTCCAGTTGACATTTGTCCCGGGCGCGTCGGGATTTTCTCGGGCCGGTGAAGGCGATGTACCACCCGGTGGCCGCCAGTATCAGCGCGATGGCGGTGGTGAGGGAGATGATAACAACAAGTCTCGATGCCCGGTCGTGTGGCACAATTCACCTATAGGGGTTTCCGACTCCACTGTGGCGTGAATTCAGCGTCAAGGGGAGGGGGTAACGCTAG
>JAHJLU010000249.1 GCA_018821745.1 Myxococcota bacterium
AGGAGACCTCGTAGAGACAACTCCCGAACCCTTCTCCACGGACAAATCCGTCGCAGGAGACCCGGGAAAAGGTGACGACCCCGTCGGTGGCGAGGGCTCCGGGGGGGAAGGAGACCTGGGCTCCGTCGCTGAGGATGATGACGCCCCCCTCGGCCGCCGTAAGGGGGACCGCAAGGGTCTCCGTGTCGGGCGTGTTGTTCGCTGTCTCGGTGGAGGAGCATGCGGTGGATATAAAGAATGATATTAAAATAGTAATGAGGAAGCGGGTCATGGTAACCTCCGGGAAGTTTATATAGCCACAATAGTGCGCGGTGCTCTTTTGTCAATGTATAAAAATAGAAATCTTCAGCGTGATGCTGAAGAAAAAGAATGGATAATTCTTTCCAGTCCAGTTTAGGATGCTCTAAGTCATCGAAGAGTACTTATAAAATGGTGAAGGGGGGGATGAGAAGGGCATAGTGCAGAATTGGATCTTGTGGAAATACTGGATAACATCGCAGAAGATAGTCCTGTTGCGGCCAAAAGTGTCTTGAGAAATATTGTTGAATGTGCAAATCAACTGTCTGATACTCCAGAGAAATATCGAATTGTTCCTGAACTGCTTGATCAAGGTATTGCGACGTACCGTGAAATAATCGTTTCGCCCTGGCGAATCATCTATAAAGTTGATAGACGAAGCGTTGTCGTTCTTACAGCAATAGACGGCAGGCGCAATGTTGAGGATATTCTTCTTCATAGGCTTACGACAAGAACATTGCGGTAACCAACTGATATTGAAATTTTACTGGTGTGGGTAGGGGTGCTGCTTCTTGAGGGTGGTGAGGTATTTGTCGATGGCTTTGGCGGCTTTTTGGCCGTTGGCTATGCCGTGGATGACGTCGGGCCCCTGGATGATGTCGCCTCCCACGAAGAACCAGGGGAGGGAGGACTGGAAGCCGGCGTTTACCTCGATGCGGCCCCTGGGGGAGAAGGTGATTTGATCCTTCAGGGGGTCCAGGTATTTGAGGTCCATGCCCTGGCCGATGGCCTCCACGATCATGTCGCCTTCGAAGAACTGCTTTAGGTTCTCGTCGAAGCGGGGGTTGAAGCGGCGCTCTTCGTCGAAGATGGCCAGGCACTTCACGACGTGGAGTCCCTTGATCGCGCCGCCCTCGACCTCGATGCGTTTGGGGCCCCAGCCGGCGTCGATAATGGCCCCTTCCTCCCGGGCCTCCACTATTTCCTCGCAGTCGGCGGGCATGACATCCTCGGTCTCAAGGCAGGTGGCGGTAATGTCGATGGTGCCGAACTGTTGTTTTTGCAGACGGGCCAGGGTGCGGGTGATGTCCATGGCCACGTTACCGCCGCCGATGACCACGATCTTTTTGCCCACGTGGATGGTGTTCCCCAGGGTCACTTCGCGCAGCAGGTCAACGGCCATGAAGACCATGGGGTGGTCCACACCGTCGACTCTGGTGGAGCGTCCCAGGTGGAGCCCGGTGCCGGCGAAGACGGCGTCGAACTGCCCGTGGAGTGCCTCCAGCGTGATGTGCTCACCGACCCGGGTGTTGAACTTGAACGCCACGCCCAGGGATTTTATATAGGCAACATCCTTGTCGATCTGGTCGTAGGGGAGGCGATACTCGGGGATGCCGTAGCGGGTCATGCCGCCGGCCTCGGGGAGGGCCTCGAAGATGGTCACGGTGTGACCCATGCGGGCCAGGTAATAGGCAGCTGAGAGCCCGGCGGGGCCGGCGCCGATGACGGCCACCGTGCGGCCCGACTTATCATCGGCCTCGCTGCCGAGGATCTCCCGGTAGCGCTCGATGGGGATCTGGTCAGCTATGTACCGCTTGAGCCAGCGGATGGAGATGGGGTCGCCCTTGTGGTTCATGGCGCAGACGCTCTCGCACTTGTGGGTGCAGATGCGGCCGCAGATCTCCGGGAGGGGGTTGGTCTCGTAGAGGACCCGCAGCCCCTCCTCCATGTCGTCCTCGCGGATGGCGGCGATGTACTGGGGGATGCCCATGTGGGCGGGGCAGGTGGCGATGCACAGGCCGCACTCGATGCAGCGGTCAGCCTC
>JAHJLU010000250.1 GCA_018821745.1 Myxococcota bacterium
CACGGCCACACCGGTCTGCCGCTGCATGTAGAGGGTTAAGACCCTGTCCGATGATGCCGCAACATTTTGCCCAAGATACCTTGCCATACGTGGAGAGACAACGTCTCCGAAGAGCAGCACCTTTTCGTATCGGTTCTTCATGAGGATATCGGTGTGTTCAAGGCTCGCCTTCATGGAACCAAAGCCGCTTGGCGTGACCATGAACCAGGTGGATGTCTCCCGGGCAGCCAGGGCGTCGATGAGCGCCATGGTCATGGTGCCCTCCTGGGTGTTGACCACCAGGGCGTCTCCGTTGAGGAGCGCGCCCCAGATTCCGTAGGCCATCCCCGGGACCGAGGTGAGCTCCCCCTTAAAGACCAGTGTGCCGGGACCCCTGGTCCCTTCATTGATGAGAAAGCGGTAACTGTAGCGGGTGTGCACGGGGAACCCGCCGGCACAAAAAGCATACCCTTTGGGTTTCTCCGCTCCCGTGGAGTGGTAATACAGAAACAGAGGCGCTTCAGAGGGGAAGGGGATCACCATTTCCTTGCTGAAGTACCCGGGATTGGCGGATTTTTTCTCAACCTGGCCGGTGTAGACGATCCCCTGCTCCACCAGCTGGCTGATCACGTCGCATCGCTGTTTATACTCGCTGTCGTCGCTGGAATCATCGAGAACAAGGAGCCTGGCGCCGCAGTCAGCAGCCACCCGGGCGATGAAAGACCCGGGATACCGCACCAGGAGCGGAACAGCCGTCGCGGAGAAGGCGGTCAGCGCAAACAGGGCCGCTACATAATCAAGGGAATTGGGAAGATACAGCGCAACCCTGTCCTGTGGCTTTACCCCGTTGGCGGCAAAGAAGAGATGGAACTCCATGGCCCGATGAAAGAGTTCTCCAAAGGTCCACTCCCCGACCTGCTCCTCTCCTTCATAGACTTCCAGAGCCTTGGCCGCGGGGTCAACTCCCAGGAGGGAGTCCAGGGGGTTGAGGATCCCTCCGCCGAACCAGGTGAAGCGGCCTTTTTCCATGTCTTCGGAAAAAATTTCCGAAAATGGGGTGCGCCATACAAGCGCCTCTCCCTGGGCACGCCAGAAGTCATCCCGATGGGCCAGAGACTCCCGGTGCAGGGTAACATATTGGTTAACGCCATGTATTTCTGATGATTTTACAGAAAACATTTCCCCTCCTTACAGGTGACGACAGGGTCGGAAAGTGAAAACATCAAGAATGGTGGGGTCCAAAGGGTCATATGAGAGATCCCGGATGGGAACACGTTCCAAATAACGTGAAATTTTCCACTATTAACCATTACTCGCAAAATTCTTTTAGTCAAGGGCAAACTCGCCTCCTTCACGAGCCCGAATCCTCGGGAAAAACAAGGAGTGAACCATGCTTGCACATTCCCCCCCCATTGGTTCACCGGGACCGTACCCTGACCACCCGGGTAGAATATGGGGTGTCTAATCGGGGGAGGTACCGGATCAACGGAGAAATATGCCTGCCAGTCAAAAGAGGAGCATCCTTACTATAAGGCGGAAAAGGGATAAAGTCGTTGCAAATTCTTTTCATTCAGAATATTTTGTCAGCATTGAGTTGAACCTTACAGTAAACAGGAGCTAAGTAGCTAATGCTGAGTATTTATTGGGCCGCCCTTGGACTTGGGGGAGTTTTTGTAGTTCTGACAACAATTTTGGGAGCCGACTCCGACTCCGATGGTGATGGTGATGGTGGCGGGGACTTTCACGGGGATCTCCACGGCGATCTCCACGGGGACTTTGGAGGAGCAGATGCCCATGGTGATGTCGGGCACGTCGACACCCATATAGACGGCCACGGTGACTCCGACACCTCCATCGACGGGCCTGGAGTCATGGACGTTCTCTTCCTCATGTTCTCCATCCGCTTCTGGTCATTCTTCATCGCCTTCTTCGGACTCACGGGTGTGGGACTCTCCCTTATCCGGGGCGGCGGCCTCATCACCATGATCTTCGCCATCATCATGGGCCTCATCGCTGGTTACGGCGTCTCCTATCTCTTCCGCTTCATGAGCCGCGCCAACGTGAGCACCGACGTCACCTACGGGGACATGATCGGCCAGACCGCCAAGGTGCTCCTGCCCATCTCTCCCGAAGAGAAGGGCAAGGTCCGCATTATCGTCAAGGGCCAGATCACAGACATGGCGGCCTACACCAAGGAGATCTCCTTCGCCGTCGGCGACGAGGTGACCGTGGTGAGCATAGAAGATAACAAGGTTGTGGTCTCGGCCACCACCAAAGAAAAATAGTTATGGATATTTCACCGGGAGACCGGCTGGACTAAGGAGGTTCAAATGCCATATGAAGTGTATCTCAAACCATTCCTGTACGGGGTGGGAGCCGGGCTCGGGCTCTATATCATCCTCAGGATTGTCATCAACATGTTCTTTTACATCGGCAAACCCAACCAGGTGCTGATCTTCTCCGGTCGTAACCATAAGTTCCCCGACGGCACCACCCGCGGTTACCGCTATGTCATCGGTGGGTGGGCCTTCCGCATGCCCCTCTTCGAGCAGGTCGCCACCATGGATCTCACGGAGATGCCCGTCAACCTCGTCACGAGGGGAGCATACTCCAAGGGCGGTATCTCCATCGATGTCTCCGCCATCGCCAACGTCAAGATTCCTTCCACTACGAACGTTCTCGACGCAGCCATCGAGCATTTCCTCGGACAGCAGAAGCAGCAGATTATGCACGTTGCCCAGGAGACCCTCGAAGGTCACCTCCGTGGCGTCATCGCCACCATGACCCCCGAGGACATCAACGAAGATCGCCTGGAGTTCGCCAAGCGGGTCTCCGAAGAAGTCGAGCCCGACTTTGAAAAACTGGGCCTCCATCTGGATAACCTGAAGATCCAGTCCATCTCCGATTCCGAGGATTACCTCGTGGCCATCGGTAAAAAACTCATCGAAGAAATCAAGAAAAAAGCGGCAGTTGCCGAGTCAGATGCCGACAAATACGCCAAGAACCGTGAAGAGGAAGCCAAAGGCCACGCCAAAGCGGTGAATGAAGAGGTCGAAATGGTCGTTCGCCAGGCCCAGAACGAACTCGACACCTTCTACAACGATGAATTGGCCAAGGTCACCTCTGAAGAGCAGCGGACCATCGTGGCCGCCGCCCAGGCCCGCGCCCTGGCGGAGCAGGAGCTCCAGCGAATCCGCTCCATCCTCGAGGAGAAGCGGCGCCAGGTCAACGAGATCCTTCCTGCACAAGTCCAGCGGACTGCCTCGGAGATCCTCGCGAAGGGTGAGGCTATTTACCTGCAAAAACGCGGTGAGGCCACGGCCATCGTCCTCGGTGAAATCCACAACGTGTGGAAAGAAGCGGGCGACATCGCAAAAGACGTCTACATTCTCCAGCAGATTGAGTCTATCCTCGGCCAGGTGGTCAACTCCGTCAAGGATCTCAAAATGGATAACATCACGCTGCTCGACGGCGGCGATGGCGATACCCTGCGCAAACACGTGCAGTCCTATCCTGCCATGATCTCCGCGGTCCTCAACGAACTGAAAAACATCACCGGTATTGATATTACAGAAGTACTCAGCCCCAATCGACCGGGCACAGGCTCTCCATCGCCCCTGGGCATGCGGCCTTCCGGACTCACAAGGTAACGGGTACGTATTAACAGCCACTGAGGCTTTCAGTTAAAGGATATCAAGATGTTTACTTCTGTCGGATTTTTAGTCGGTGTTATTGCCATTTTATTCTTGCTGGCAATTTTCATCATTCGTAATGTTATTCACATCTGCCCCCCCAACCGCGTCCTGGTCTTCTCCGGGCGTTACCGGAACATCACGGTAAAGAAGGGGGATCACACCTACACAAAGAGACTTGGCTACCGCATCATCAAAGGTGGCAAGGGTTTCCGCATGCCCCTCTTCGAGGCAGTCGACGCCCTTGATCTCACCAACATGATTATCGAAGTCTCCGTGGAAGAGGCCTACGCAAAGGGCGCCATCCCTCTCACGGTCTCCGGGGTCGCCAACGTGAAGATCGCCGGCGCAGAGCCCATCATCCGCAATGCCATTGAGCGCTTTCTGGGCAAACCAAAAGCCGAGATCGTGCGCATCGCCCGGGAGACCCTCGAGGGAAACCTCCGCGGTGTCCTCGCCACGCTGACGGCTGAGCAGGTCAACGAGGATCGTATCTCCTTCACCCAGCGGCTCCAGGACGAGGCCGACGATGATCTGGCCACCCTGGGCCTCATCCTCGACACCCTCAAAATCCAGCACATCTCCGACAAAGTCGGCTACCTCGACTCCATCGGTCGTATCCGCGGCGCGGAAGTGAAGCGTGATGCCCGCATCGCCACGGCAAAAAACTGGGAAGAGGCAGCAATCAACGATGCGGAGAACCGTCGCGAAAAGCAGCTCATCAAGATCACCGTGAACCGCAAGACCGCCGAAGCCGAATTTGCCAAGCGGTTCCGTGATGCCGTCACCAAACGCTCGGCAGTTATCGCCGAGGAAAAAGGGAAGGTCGCCGCCCTGGTGGCCAAGGCAAACGCAGAGGTCGAGCTGCAGGAAGCACGCTACATCCAGATGCAGCATCAATTGGAAGCAGATCTCATTAAACCTGCGCGCGCACAGACAGAGGCCGACATGGCCAAAGCCGAGGGTGCCGTCGCCCTTCAGATCGAAGAGGGGAAAGCTACGGCAAATGCCCTCAGAGCCATTGTCGAAGTGTGGAAAGCCTCGGGTAAAGCAGGCCGCGATATCTTCCTGCTCCAGAAACTCGACAAGATCCTGCCCAACCTCCTCAGTGTCCTCGACCAGGTGCGCATCGACAAACTCACCTACCTCCCCTCCACCGGGGGAACCGGTGCTTCCAGCGCAAAATTTGTGGAAGAAGTCAAGGCCGCAACCGGTGTGGATCTTGCCCAGATCGGCAAGAAAATCGGCGGATAATCCTCCCCTCCTTTTCATCCCTTCTCAGCTTTAATTAAAGAGTATTCAGTGCTAGCATATCGACC
>JAHJLU010000251.1 GCA_018821745.1 Myxococcota bacterium
ATGTACTGCGCCAGGCCAGGGAGCGACTGACTGCCGCCGACACCCGGCAGGAGACCGCCCGGGCCGCTCTCCCCGAGGACACCGCCGCTGTCCATGAACTCAAGGGTCGGATCCTCGACCAGGTGGAGGAGCTCAACTCCATCGCCAAAATCGCCTTCGACGGAGCCGCCGAAATCCGCGCCAAGTTCAACAAGGACCTCCTCCTGCGAAGCATCCAGCGCCAAAAAGACGACCCCGAGTCCCCCAACCCCACAGACCCGGTAACCCCCCAGTAGTTTTCCCCCACATTAATCACCATCCACACCCACCGGTTAGTCCCTGAACATGCGGTTATTGATTTCATCGGGCTGAGCAATAAAATCCGCGAGACAAAATCCACGCTCCTGCGTGCCAACGCCCAAGACCGTGGATGGCTTTTGTTTTTCTCATAGTTCTATTATTCCAGACAAACCTTCGCCTACTTGCTGGGCTGCACCACGACTACCTCAAGCTCATGGATCTTGTGAAAGACACCAAAGACCCCGCAGACCCAGCTGAACCCAAGGACCCAAAAGTACCCACAACATAATCCCCGGTTTTCCATAAAACAGCAGAGCATTGTAAACAGCCAGTCCTTGGCCTCAAGGGAAGGAATCATACTTGACAGATCTCCCATTTTCTTCAATGGTGTGAATCATGAAACGACAACAGTCTCTTCTGTCTGACGGCAGTTCCACTTACATCGACACTCTTCAAATAAAGAATTTCCGGTGTTTCTCCGATCTGAACCTTAAACTACACCCCGAGTTGACGGTTCTGGTCTCGGCCAACGGGCAAGGCAAGACCTCCATCCTCGACGCGTTGCGTATTGTGCTGAGCCCCTATTTCAGACCCATCCCTCAGGGCAGCTCAGTGGGGATCGATTGGTATGACAGCCGGCGTGTTCGATACGAGATGAGTATGGAACAGCAGTGGCCTGTGGAGATAGCAGCCGAGGGATACATCTCTGGTGAATACGTAAATTGGCAACGGTTCCTCAGGACAGCCAAGTCCCATACGACGGTACGCGAGTCCAAGGACCTGATCGCCATGGCAACTGAATTGAAGAAGAGGGTTGAGGCTAACGAGGAAGTTGTGTTGCCTGTTTTCGCCTATTATGGGTCACAGCGGCTGTGGAGAGAGAAGCGTCTTCGAACGAAGATTCTTCGTGAGCATGTTAAAGACAAATCCAGATTAGCTGGCTATCTTTATGCGTGGGAACCGAACAGTAGCTCTGAATACTTCCTTGAGTGGTTTTTCTATGCTGTGAGAAAAAATGAACGGTTTCGCATGAAGGTGTGGGAGAACGCACAACTGTCAAATGGCAATCCAGGAGAAAAGGATCTCCGCGAGGCTCCGCACCAATACCAACTGGACCAGATCCGACGCGGCATGGACACTGCGCTGGCTCAGACCGGCTGGAAAAGAATGGATTGCACCTCCGAAGATTCCCTGGCTCTGCACCACGATATCCACGGAGAGCTGGTGCTGGATCAACTGAGTGATGGGATCAGGATCACCGCTCTGATGGTGGGGGATCTGGCCTATCGAGCAGTGAGACTCAATCCTCATCTGAAGGGTGATGTCCTCTCGCAGACGCCAGGCATTGTGATGATCGACGAGATCGAACTGCACCTTCATCCCGCATGGCAGCAGACCATCATTCCCTCACTGCGCGAGGTGTTCCCGAAGATTCAATTTATCATCACGACCCACAGCCCCCAGATATTGTCCACGGTTCCATCGGAGTCGATCCGCATTATGGAGGATCAACACATCTATTCACCCGAAATCGGAACCGAGGGTGCAGAGGCTTCCAGGATACTGAAGAGGGTTTTCATGGTGGATAACAGACCACCGAATATTGCAAATGCCCAAAATTTGGCACGGTATGCGGAGCTGGTCCATGCGGACAAGTGGGATTCGGATGAGGCAATCGACTTGCGTAAGAGGCTCGACGCTATATTCAAGGACGATGAACCTGAATTGCAGAGGCTTGATCTCTACATTGATAATCGCCGATGGGAACAAAAGCAGTGAAGCGTGTCCGTAAAAGCGCGGCTCCCGCATCACTTTCAAATCTGGTTCACAGCGCTCCCACTACCCGGTGGAAAGATGGCCAAGTAAGGAATGTGATTCCGGACATCCGTTCACAACTCAAGTCTGACCAGGGCTGCCTTTGTGCTTACTGTGAGGCTCGACTCATAGAGAACGATCCACACAGATGGGGGGTCGAGCATTTTGTCCAGAGGGCTTTGACTTCATCAAATCACAACTGGGACCTGGACTGGGATAACCTGCTAGCTGTCTGCAAGGGTGGCGAGAATGATCCTAAGCCAAGAGAGCTTCACTGTGACCGACAAAAGAATGATGGAGGCAAAAAACCTCCCCTGCCTCCTGATTGCCGCGGATATATACTAAAACCCACTGAATTGCAGGCGCTTCCCTCCCTGTTTGACTTTGACTTATCAACAGGTGCCCTTTCTCCAAATGTTCAAGTTTGCCAGCAGTTCTCTCCACCATCAAATCAAATGCCCTCCACTGCAGCCCTTGTCCAAAACACCATTGATCACCTGAACCTTAACTGCGAACGGCTCAAAGAGAAACGTAAAGTAGCTCGGCAGGATCTTGAAGAACGAATTGCAGCCACACGGCAAAATGGCAAAACATTAAATGGTCTGGTTGCTGATGTTTTCAAGGATCCCCATTTCTGGCCTGAGTTTTTCACGGTCTATCTGATCCGACTGGGTAATATTGCCAAGAATTTCCTCGTCCAGAATAACTATACCGGATGAACCGTTACTGCAGAGAAGATAACTCATTTCCAAAAAAATGAGATGCAAGGTGGGTATGGGCAACTGGGCAAAGGGAATGTGAAAGCATTTCAGGCACAGGACACGAGATAATTCACAGAACACCTTGCAAAGTTTTATACTTCCCCCTTGTAGAGATGGATAGAGAATAGCAGTTGATGCTGATTGAGGGGGAACGCCCCTGCCTATGGAGAGGAACCTCCGGGGGTGGCAGGCTCATTTTCTAATAGCTTAATTTTAAAAGGAATAAATTTGCTTGACCCAAACATCCTAGGTGGAGTAGCGTAGTTTAATAAAACTGTGGCCGAAATTTTTGGCCACATATAAGGGATGATTATCATGTCAATATTAGACAGGGATTTAGTCCGAGCAATCAACTCTGGGCGTTGCTTTGCGCTTGTCGGCGCAGGCCCTTCTTGCGAGATTGGACTGCCTTCGTGGAACAAACTCGCAGAGGGCGCCATTTCGCTCTTGAATCCAAAAAGTCATGCAAGCGTTATGGATCATTGTAAAACATTGTATGGGCAGAAGGATTATCCGAGCGTTTTCTCTCAAATAGAAAGTGCAATCGGCTTAGATAAGCTTCTTCAATACGTGAATAGTTCTTTTCCCCAGCAAAAGGTCAACGGCGAAGTATACTCTTTTCTTGCCAAGTGGCCGTTCGCTGTCTATTTGACAACAAATTATGACGACTATCTGAGCCATTATCTCGAAAGGGAGAATATTTCTTTCCCAACCCGCCGCAATTCGCAGAATGATCTTTTAACACTGCGAGGCGATAGCAAGGGAGTTATCTACAAGATACACGGTGATTGTTCCACGCCTAGTGATATCGTGTTGACAAAAGAGCAGTACGGATTATTTAGGAACTCGGACACAAGGAAGTATTGGCGAGAAAAGATTCGTTCAGTGCTGCATATGGTCAATCTCGTGTTGGTGGGATATAGCGCAAGCGACCCCGATTTCAAGGATCAATTAACGCTTGCGAAGGAGCTTGCGTCGCCTGAACATCCTATCTTTATGTTTGCAGCGAATATGTCAAAGAAGGATATCAGGCAATACTATTGGGAATTCAATATCCGCATCATCCCTTACAATAACCCTGATGGCAGCCATAAAGAACTGCATCGAGTACTACAGCGATATGATCCCTTCATCGCCAAACGAGGAACAGCCCATCTGGGACAAGACCCGATCGATGAGGAAAAGGCCAATCTCGCTTCTTCAATCCATATTTTTACACGACTGAATCTGATGGGAGGGAACAATACTTGCCTTCAAAAGTCCTACGAAGCGCTGATAGCAAACGAGCTAGGTAGTCGACCCTGTGGTGAGACCACCTCATTTCCCATACTCCAAAAGGAGCTTGCGAACAGAATGGGGTTCCAACATCTAAATCCCCATTCCTTCCAAACGGCGATCGATTCTCTTTATCGTCGTGGGTATATCGAAGTTGAACAACAGATTCATTGTGCGCTCAGTATATCGGGGCGCGAAATACTAGACGAGACAAAAGCAGAACGAGAGCTTCGACGAGAAAAATTTGTGGGAGCATGCCGCTTGTTCTTGAAGAAAAAACATCCATCTCTCGACAAACATGCTCAAAATGAAGCTATTCAGCAGTTGCAGGAAGGATTGGTTAGAGCATTCGAGAAACGTGGTTTGGAAATGGCTCAAGCCACTTTCGGAAAAAACACGATTGATTTATCAACAGCGACGGACATACTTGAAGTTATCAATAAGCAGTGTTCTCGCATCAAAAATGAAGATGCTCGATTTGTGTTACCGAACGCGTGTACAACTGA
>JAHJLU010000252.1 GCA_018821745.1 Myxococcota bacterium
GAAGAGGGTGGGATTATGGACCGAACCGTTATGTTCGTCCACACCGCCGCAGACCCCGTGGTCGAGCGCCTCCTGGTTCCCGACATGGCTCTCGCCGTGGCGGAACAGTTTGGCATCAAAGGCAAGCGCGTACTGGTGCTCCTCACTGACCTCACGGCCTTCGCAGATGCCCTCAAGGAGATCTCCGTTGCCATGGAGCAGGTCCCCTCCAACCTTGGGTATCCCGGCTCCCTCTATTCTGATCTGGCCTCCCGCTACGAGAAGGCTGTCGACTTTGAAGGCGCCGGCTCCATCACTATTCTGGCGGTCACCACCATGCCCGGCGGCGACGTGACCCACCCGGTCCCCGACAACACGGGCTATATTACCGAGGGTCAGTACTATCTCGTGAACGGGATGATCAACCCCTTCGGTTCCCTGTCCCGCCTCAAGCAGCTCGTCATCGGAAAGGTGACCCGCTCGGATCACGGCCCTGTCATGAACGCCATGATCCGTCTGTTTGCCCGGGCCCTGGAGTCCAAGAAGAAAATCTCCATGGGCTTCGAGAGAACTGAGACCGACGAGAAGTTCCTGCGCTACGCCGATTTATTCCAGGAGCGCTTCATGTCACTCAAGGTCGATATCGGGCTCGACGACGCCCTGGATCTGGGCTGGAAGACCATGGCGGAATGTTTCAGCCCCAACGAAGTAGGCATTAAAAAAGACGTACTGGACCAGCACTGGCCGAAAGAAAAGTAACACCATGAGCGAGAAGGTTAAACTGAACAAGAACAGTCTCCGCGAGCAGAGCCAGTCTCTCAAACTGTTTCTTGAGTTTCTCCCAACACTTGAACTTCGCAAGCAGCAGCTTCAGACCGAAGTGCGCAAGGCCAAGGCCGAGATCACCAAAGTTCAGGGGCAGTTCAGCGCCGTTATAGAGAGTGCACGTCCCTGGGCCGGACGTCTCCAGCAGTCCACACAGATGGTCAGACAGATCCTCTCGGTGGATGAAATAAAAGTGGAGACTATCAACGTGGCAGGAGTGAAGGTTCCTGAGTTCCGTGGCGTGACCTTCAAGAAGCTCCCCTATTCTCTCGTGGCGACTCCTTGGCTCTTTGACGCAGCCGTGGAGTTCTTCGAGAAGGCAATCTCCGGAAGGGAGCTCATCCGGGTGGTCACCGAGAAGCACGATCTGCTGGCCCACGAGTTGACCAAGACCACTCAGCGGATCAACCTCTATGAAAAAGTATTGATCCCCGATACTCGTGAAAACATACGTAAAATCAAAGTCTATCTTGGCGACCAGCAGACCGCTGCGGTCTGCCGTGCCAAGATCGCCAAAAACAAGATCGTGGTGAAAGCCATGAACGCAGGGCACTGAGGAGGCACCATGGCTGTTGTCAGAATGAAAAAAGTCTTCCTCGTCGGTCCCCTGGAACACCGGGAAGACGCGGTCATTGAACTCGAGAAATTGAACGTGCTCCATGTGGTAGATTTGGCAGACGAATTCCGGGAACCCCCCGCAGAGCTGGCCAGCGAGCACGCGCGGGCAAAGCGCATCGTTGAACACCTCGGCAAACTGCGCGCCGGTCTTGAAAAACCGCCCAAGGTCCGAGAGGGTGATATCACAGAAATGATCGCGCTCTATGATCGCCTCATGTCAGAGAAATCTGCCGCTGATCTGGAGCTCTCCACCCTCGATAAAGATCGGGCCCAGTTGCTCCCCTGGGGGGATTTCTCCCCGGCAGACGCGACCCTCCTCGAGGGGAGAGGGATTCATCTGCGATTCTATTCCTGCTCTGAGAAAGAACTCAAGGAATCCGGCAGCGACTTCCTCGATGACGCCTTCTGGCATGAGTTCACTGTCCTTAAGGGCGCAAAAAACATTGGCATATCAGCTATGTTCAAGGGCGAGATCCCCGAAGTTCCCTACGACACGTTGATCTTGCCCGAGCGCTCCCTCTCCATCCTGGAGCGTCGCCAGAAACAATTTGAGGAGCGTCTCGCCGAGATACACTCCAAGCTTGAAGGCCTTACTGCCTATCTGCCTGTGTTTGAGGCGTATCACGTCACATGCTTGTCGCGGTACGACCGTGCCAGGGTTGTGGGTGGGATAAAGGAAGAGGGTCCCTTCTTTGCACTCATGGGCTGGATCCCTTCCAATCGAGTGGGCGGCGTGGAACGGGCCATGAAAAATCTTCCCGTGGTGGTCCTGGCCGAGGATCCCGAGTACGGCGAGGATGTCCCCATCAAGTTCAAGAACAATGCCGTGGTGAGCTGGTTCGAACCGCTCATCGCCATGTTTCGGCTTCCCACTTACTGGGAACCGGATCCCACAATTTTTGTGGCCCCCTTTATGGCGCTCTTCTTCGGTTTCTGCTTCGGTGACGCCGCCTACGGGCTGGTCCTCCTGGGGCTGGCCACCTGGGGCGCCGGGAAGCTCAAGTCGAACCGCACGGGTCTCGGGTTCATGCGCATGCTCCAGGTTCTGGGCATCTCCACCTTCATTATGGGTGGACTCATGGGATCCTTCTTCGGTCTCCAGTTTACCAATTTCGGCTGGGCACAGTCCATTCGGGGGCTTATGCCCATCGCCTCCTTCACCAAAAACGAAGGCTACAACGATTTCCTGGTGTTTGCCATCAGGCTCGGTATCATCCAAGTAATTGTGGGGCAGCTCATAGGGGCATCCATCGCCGCTTCCAGGCGTGAGGTCCAGAAGGTCATCTGTTTTATCGGGTGGATCTGCGCCTCGGTGGTGATGCATCTGCTCATCAATGTGATGTTTGGTCTCAGTTCAGGCGACACCCTGGTCAGCACTCCCTTCCTCGTGTTGGGTGGAGTCTCGGCGGGTCTCATTTTACTCTTCTCGGAGCCCAGTCCCAACCCCGCGAAGCGTATTGGTCTTGGACTGTGGGCCCTCTATGGAGTCTCGGGACTTGGCGGAGATATCCTCTCCTATGCCCGAATATTTGGTCTGGGTCTTGCATCGGGCATCATTGCCGCAACGGTTAATTCCATGGCCTATGGTGTCGGCAGCGGTATGCCCAAATGGATCGGGTGGCTTCCAATGGCGGCCATCCTTATCTTTGGTCATACCTTCAACCTTGCCATGGCGGTTATTGGGTCCCTGGTCCATTCCGCGCGTCTTAATTTTCTGGAATTTTATGGCAAGTTCTTCGAGGGTGGCGGGAAACCCTATGTACCCTTTGGTAAACAAAAAATTAACTGATGTTTATTGGATATAACGTAAAGGAGAAAAAATCGTGACAATCATGCAGCCTGCTATCGGTTCGATGTTTGATGTGTTCTCATCGGTCTATTCCAGCGTGTCACCTGCCGTCGAGGGGCTCGCCATTAACTGGAACCATTTTCTTGCCTTTTTCGGGCTCGGAATGCTGGGTCTTGGTCTCTCTGGATCCGCCATCGGGCTTGCCATCGCCGGCTCTGCCGTGGCGGGGATGCGTGAGGAGAAACGTGGTCTGGGGCTCGCTGTTTCAGTACTCCCCGGAACCCAGGGACTTTACTCCTTTGTTGTGGGTATTCTCCTCGTAGGCGGGCTCAAGGGTGACTTCGCCAAGATTCCCCCTGAGGCCTTCCTGAAGGTCTTCGCCGC
>JAHJLU010000253.1 GCA_018821745.1 Myxococcota bacterium
AGCCGCAGTAGTGGCACAGCGCCCGTCCCTGTTTTCGGTGCAGGGTCAGGGAGACGCTGCAGCGGGGGCACATGAGAACCTCACCGCATGCGTCACACTGGAGCCTGCCCTGGAAGCCCCGTCTGTTGAGGAACAGGATGATCTGCTCCTTGCGGGCCAGCGCTTCCCCCATGGCGGTGACCAACCTGGCGGTGAACAGATCCTCCTGCTGGTGCACCCTCAGATCCACAATCTCTATGCGGGGCAGGGGACTCGGAGTGGGGCGACTGGACATGATCAGGTGCTGATACTTGCCGGTCTCGGCGTTCCACCGTGACTCGAGGGATGGTGTGGCACTTCCCAGGATGATGGGGCACTGCTCATGTTTAGCCCGGACAATAGCGAAGTCCCGCGCGTTGTACCGGAACCCCTCCTCCTGCTTATAGGACTGGTCATGCTCCTCATCCACCACAATGAGTCCCAGATTGCTCAGGGGCGCAAAGATGGCGCTTCTGGCCCCCACCACAATAGAGACCCTCCCTTCCTGCACGCGTCGCCACTCAATCGCACGCTCATAAGCGGTGAGACCTGAGTGGAGGATGGAGACAAGATCTCCAAAACGGCCCCTGAATCGGGCGCTGAGCTGCGGCGTGAGGGAAATCTCGGGGACAACCACCAGCGCCGTGAGCCCCCGGGCGAGGATCTGCTGAATTTTCCTGATATAGACTTCCGTTTTGCCGCTCCCCGTCACGCCCTGGAGCAGGAACACTTCAAACCCTTCGGGTTGTGCGGTCAGGGTCTCAAGGACCATCTCCTGCTCGGCGCTGAGTTTCTCGGGAGGCGGCCGGTTATCCACCAGGTGCCAGTCGTGGGAGCTGTCGGTGGCGACCACCTGTCCCAGCTCCAGGAGCCCCTGTTTGGCAAAGTCCCGCAGGTATGCCTGGGTACTCTTTCCTGCCAGCTGCGGCGATGAGAGGGTCAGGGGCAGGATGGAGTCCAGAAGCTCGCGGTACAGGGACTCCCGTTTCGTGGAGCGGTTCAGCCACTCCAGCTGCGACGCGGAGGGTTCCACGGAGAGTGAAACGACCGCCCTGACCTTTCCGGCGGGCCCGCGCTGTTCCATCACCAGCTCCTGTGTCAGGATACCCAGTTCCACACCACGGCGGATCTGGAGCGCCGAGAGACCAAATTTTCTGAGGGTGGAGTGCACATATCCCTTGCCCTCTTTCATGCAGGTGGTCAGTGAGCGGAAGGGCTCCACCAGAAGATCGGGGTTATATTCCTTCAGGAAAAAGCGCTGCTTCTCAAAAGTCTCCTCCAGTGGAGGGTGGGAGGCTTTTAGGACCTCTCCCAGGGGGTGCTGGTAGTAGTGAGAGGCCCATCTCAGCGCATCCAGGAGGGGAGGGCCAAAGAGGGGAGTGTTGTCCAGCACGTGATCCACGGCTGTCGTTTTCCCCTTGTAGGCTGTGTCGGTGCCCACAACGTACCCCGTGAGGCGCCTGCCCCTGAGTGGTACGACGACCCGCTGCCCCTCCCGGGCGGTCTGTCCCGGGGCGAGGTGATAGGTGTAACGATCAAAAATGGGCAGGGGCAGCGCCACAACCACCCTGACCCCGCTGCGTTTCCCGTGGGGAGAGAGGGTGAAGCTATCGGTCAAGGATCTCCTTGAGCATGGCTTTCAATGGCAATTTCAATTCGTCGCGCTTCAACGCGTAGTGCAGATTGGCCTCGATATATCCGAAGACGTTCCCCGTATCGAACCGCTTGCCGTCAAAGAGATACCCGATGGCCTTCTTGCCATCGCTGAGCATGGCATCCATGGCGTCGGTGAGCTGGATCTCCCCGCCCAGTCCCTTCTGGGTCATGGCGAGGTATCGAAACAGCTCCGAGGAGAAGAGATACCGTCCGATGATGGCGAAGTGGCTGGGGGCGCTTTCCAGGGGCGGTTTCTCCACCATGCGGGTGATGGAGAAGGTTCGCTCATCGATGAGGGTCCCGTCAACGATACCATATTTACAGACCTCCTCGGGGAGGACCTCCATGAGGGCCACGACCATGTCGGCTCCGGTCCGCTTTTGGGCTTCCATCATCTGGGCCAGGCAGGGAACTTTGGCATCAATCAGATCATCGGGGAGCAATACGGCCAGGTCG
>JAHJLU010000254.1 GCA_018821745.1 Myxococcota bacterium
CAACATCAACAACGTCAACAACACCAACGAGACCCTTCAGACCCCCGACTGGACCGAGTTGACCCACGGCAACAGCGCGGATCCCGATTACGATGTTGTGTTTCCAAAGGATCAGGTGCTCCGCCTCGATATCACTATAGCCCCGGATCAGTGGGAGTTGATGCAGGATGATCTCGAAGAAAACCTGGGGAACCTCCCGGGGGGGCCGGGTCCTGTCATCGTTGATTTTGATCCCATCTTTGTCCCCTGCTCCGTTTTCTTCAACGGGCTCGAGTGGTACAAGGTGGGCATCCGCTACAAGGGAAACTCCAGCCTCACCTCCCCATACAGCCAGGGCATCGAAAAGCTCCCCCTCAAGCTGGACTTTGACGAGTTTGAGGACACCTGGCCCCAGATCAAGAACCAGCGCTTTTACGGGTTCAAGCAGGTGAGCTTGAAGAACAATTTCGCAGACGAGGCCCTGGTGCGCGAGAAGGTGGCGGGTGATCTGTTCATGGAGTTCGGCCTCGTGGGGGCAAGCACCTCCTTCGCCGTCCTCTACGTTGATCACGGCCAGGGGCCTCAGTATTATGGCGTCTACACCCTGGTGGAGGAGGTCGATGACACGGTTGTCACCGAGAAGTTCGAGAAGGGTGGCAACCTGTATAAACCCGAAGACGACGCGGCTACCTTCGCCGAGGGCACCTTTGACGGTGCAGAGATGCAAAAAGAGGACGATGACGGCGACTACGCCGACGTGGAGCAGCTCTATACGCTGCTGCACAGCGCCACGAGGACCTCGGACGAGGCCGCCTGGAAGAGCTCCCTGGAGCAGATCTTTGATGTGGATGTGTTCCTCAGATGGCTGGCCGCAGGCACGGTCATGCAGAACTGGGACAGCTACGGAGTGATGCCCCACAACTACTACCTCTACAACGACCCACAGACGAGCAGACTCACCTGGATCCCCTGGGATCACAACGAAACCTTGATGGAAGGGAAGATGGGCGGGGCGCTGAGCCTCTCGCTCTCCGAGGTGACAAGTGCCTGGCCCCTGATCCGGTATCTCATGGATGTTGAGGAGTACGCGCTGCTCTATGAGGCCTACATGGAGGAGTTCATCACCGACTCTTTTGCCCCCGCAAAAATGATAACCACCTACACAGCTTACTACAATCTGCTCGCGGAACACGCCCACCTGGAAGCGGATCCATACACCTTCATCAGGACTGCTCTTGGCTTTGACAACGCCATCGAGGAACTGAAATCCCACGTCCAGGCCAGAACCGACGCCGTCACCTCCCTCCTGGGCCTGTAATAAAACCCGAAATAGAGCGCAACCCCGCACCGCAATCCCCGGGGGGATACATCCGCCAACGCGCGGTAACGGGAGAGGTGTGAGCAAGCCAGCTGTTTGCCCCCAACACTACGAGACTGCCAAGGGATGAAAGGAGCTTTTAGTTTTAGGGACATCCTGTGAGTCTTGGGTTGCTGATGGAGAACGCGAGTGGTTGTGTACAGCTCTGGTGCACATATTCCAGTGAAAATTCCAGATCAAATATTGCCCTGACGTCCATGCTCAAAGACCCGGAGCCTGTGCTGCCGGTGGAAAAGCTGTCTTCACAGGTAGTATCCATAGGGGGACATGCTGAGTCCGTTATCCTGGCACCAATCCAGGTGCCTATGCATGAACCTGGATTATCAAAGGAATATTCAAACCTGAAACCGGTGCATTTGGTTGGAAAAGCCGGCATGTCAAAGTGCAGGGAACACTGCCCACCGCTATTGGGCGCGGCGGTCGTGGCGATCTCTGTGCTGTCGATGGAAATAGTTGTATGCGCACAGCCAGATTGAACCATGCTGGACATATCCAGGAGTTGGCAACCTATGATGGGTATATCTAGTGATGTTCCATCGTCGCAAGTGACAGTCTCAGTACAGGCAGACCTCGTGACAGCGCAGGAGGTGCCTGTGTTCAAGAGGACTGAGGTGCCGTCGTCGCAGGAGAGAGTAGAGGAGCCATCACCATTGTCTGTCACCGTGCAGCTTGAGCCGTTTTCACCCTCATCAAAGGTGACCTCAGTGCCATCGTCACATGCGATAGTGATTGTCCCGTCCCCATTATTTGTCACCGCACAATTTGATCCATCCTCCCCATCCTGAAAAGTAACCTCAGTCCCATCTTCACAGGTCATGGTGTAGGTCCCGTCACCATTGTCTGCAATGGAACAGTTCGAACCATCCTCTCCATCTTCTCCATTTTGAAGAGTGACTTCGGTCCCGTCATCACACCGCAGGGTGTGGGTTCCATCCCCGTTATCCACCACGGTACATGACTCTGTACTCCCGCTGCAGCTGGCAATGTACAGGGTGATCAGAGTCAGTAAAATCCAGTTCATGAGTGACTTCATCTCTTCAATCCTTTCCTTCTGAGTTATTCAGAAAGTGAAAATTCCGTAATTGGTAATCTCACCTCATTTAATATTGAAAAAAAACGCATAATTCCACAGAAATAATTGTTTTTTAATCAATCTCTGCAGCAGCTTCGGTCTTTATAGCCAACACTCGATGCTCAGCTTCCTGTCACTATTCAGAATCATGCACCCGGTGTTGAAGCATGGAGTCAGCATCTCATAAATGCTGAATTTTTCAACTTAATTTATACTATACTCCAGGTCGTTTTCTGGGATTTGATCCCGGCCCTTGCCTGCGTCGGTAGCTGTCCCCCTTGATGATCACCTGATGTGGGTTGTGGGCGGACCGGTCAATCACTCTCTCAGCCAGGAGCGGATCATTACAAAGAGGAACCCCCTCTGCTCCCGAACGGTTGCTTGTGATGACGGTACCACCTCTGGTAGAGGTGCGTCCAAGCTGCCTTTTTTAATGCGGATCTTGTTGCACAGACGCTCAAAGAAGGGGGGGGACACAGACAAAATGATATCAATTGTTATTTTGACTATATCGGAAAACACTAAAATACTATATGGTTGCGCGGCGACTAATATAAGAGCTTTACTCTTGAAAGATGTATCGCTACGGGTTTTCCAGAAAAGGAGAATATGATGATTAAACATGTGCGGATTTTTCTTTTATCGTGTGCCTCAAAACCAGCAAATTCCAGGGGGGCAATCATGATTCCCAAGGTACTGACAATGTTGGTTTTCGCAGCTCTTGTGCTTGGCACCATTCCCGCCGAGGCCAAGGTGTGGCACGTGTCCATCAAGACGGGCAGTAATAACAACGACGCCAGCAAAGCAAAGCCCTTGAAGAACATCGACAGGGCGGTCAAAAAATCCAGACCTGGTGATACCATCAAAGTTGCCGAGGGTACCTACATGGGGACCTTCAAGGTCGGCTATGTGGAATTCAAGCACCCGGTCAAGATCTATGGCGGCTTCTCCACTGATTTTTCCAGGCGAGATCCCATGAAATATCAGACCGTGTTTCAGCCCGACAACGCCAGTGGCAAAAGAGCCCGCAAGCCCTTCTTCCAGTGGAAAAGCGGCAAGAAAACCGGCGGCACGGTGATCGATGGCTTCCTCTTCGACATGGGAGAACGCAACAACTACCACGCCAAGAAGGGAAAGCCCAGGGACCTGCCCACGGGCATGCTTATTCTTCCCCCCGGCAAGGGGTCCCAGCCCGTCCAGACCGTCATCCAGGCCATCATCTCCTTCCAGTCGGGATCCAAGGCCGATGGTGGTGTTATCACCATCGAGAACAACGTCTTCGTCAATGGCGCCAACTTTGCTGTCCAGGCGGCGATCAACAGGGGCACCATCCTGGTCCGCAATAACGTCTTCATCAACAACCGCATGGCGGCGGTTGAGATCTTCGGCACCTGTCGCAAAGCGGGACCAGGCAAGTTCAACAAGTGTGGCAAGGCCGAGGTGAGCAACAACACTATCCTCTTCACCTGGACGCGCCTCAAGGACTTTTTGGATATGGGCTATGGCGTCCGCATCATGGGCGGCATGGAGTACAACATCCACCACAACATCATCGGCTCCTCCACCATGACCGGCACCGAGCA
>JAHJLU010000255.1 GCA_018821745.1 Myxococcota bacterium
TACTCCAGAAAGTACCCGCACACAGCCATGGCTGTAGCCGCCCTCCTGAAATAACCAATTTTCATGAAGGTAAGGCTTAGCGGCTGAAATATCCCAGTTTCCTGGCCAGCTTGAAAAGCTTGCTCTCCGCTTTGGTCTGGAGCTGCCGAACCCGCTCTCTGGTGATATCGAGGTGAGCGCCAACTTCCTGCAGCGTCATTGCATCTTTTCCCGTCAACCCATAGCGCATTTCGATGATAAGACGCTCACGGGGGGTCAGTTCCAGAAGAAGCTCCTTCACCCAAATTTTATCGAAGGCCTTGGAGACTTCTTCTTCAGGTGTCAGCACATCACTGTCAGGGAGCAGTTTCTGCAGGGTTTCGTCCTCTGCATCGGTGCCAAGGGGCTTATCAATTGAGATTGTCCCCTGTGTCCGTCGAAGAATATGATGCACTCGCTCGATGGGAATATCCAATCGCTGTGCCACGTCATAAAACGTCGGGCTTTTGCTTTCGGTGATGGTCATCTCCGTGATGACCTTGAGGATACGATTTTTCTCCTCACGCACATGGCCGGGAACCCGAATGGTGCTGCCCTGGTTGGCCACCGCTCTGTTGAGATTATGCTTAATCCACCAGGTGGCGTAAGTAGCCAGCCGGGAACCCTTCCCAGGGTCAAAACGCTCAACAGCCCTGAGCAACCCGATGTTCCCTTCTCCAATGAGATCTACCAGATCGACGCCCTGTTCCTGATACTTCCTGGCAAAATAAATCACCAACCGCTGATTCGCTAAAATAAGCTCCTCACGAGACTTCTGAAAAAGCCGCTCCCCACCAAAAAATTCCTGGGAAATCTCCCTGAATTCCTCGGCTGAAGCGCCATATTCCTGAACAAAGTCTTTTTCATCTATCCCCTTGAAGAGGACAGAGATTCCATCTTTAAAGCGCTGGGACAGATCATCAAAAAACTCGATTCTGATGGAGTATCCCAGGTCCTCGTAAAAAATTTCTTGCCGGTGCTTGAACGCCCTGCGAACCCTGCGCCTGATATTCTTTACCGCAGTCACATCCTTGGTTTGATGGATCTCGAGGAAGCTCTTGCTCAGCCGGTCCCCATATTTCCCCAGCCTGTTCCGTATTTTTGACAACCCGGTGATTGCGTCCAGCATTGAAGTCTCGCCCACGCCGTCTTCACGGGGATCCTCAAGGTATCTCCAGACTCTGCCGTTCTCACGCATGACCCAATCGAGCAGATTGTCCAGTGACTTTTCCATGCATTTGCAGCGGAGCGCGGCATCAATTGCCTGCCTTTTTCCCCGCTCCATATCAACGGCGATTTCTTCCTCACGCTCCTTGGTCAAAATACCCGGTTTGGCTTTACTGGCTGTGGGGGCCGTCTCTTCTTCTTCTACAAGTTCGATGTCCTCATCGGGTTCATCAAATATTTCTTCTGGGGTCTCGAGCGGCGGTTCTTCCGTGAAGTCTGTATAATCCATGTTTCACCTGGAAATTTTGCCCATTATAATGAAAGAAAAAAAAATAGCCATCCATTCCTTGAATAATCAGTCCGGGCAAACTATGGTGCCCGGGAAAGGAAGGGGCTTGTGAATAAAGAGAGAACCGCACTTTTGAAGAAATTGGGACCCGGGGTCATCATCCAGCATCTTTCGCAGATGATTACGGAAGATCGCATGGAGCGATTCAGAGCCACGGTCGAACAGCGAATCACCAATTTCACCGTCGTTGTGGAGCGCCTGTTCGATCCGGTTAACGGAAGCGCCGTGCTGCGAAGCTGTGAGGCGTTCGGTATCCTGAACGTTCATTTCGTCGTCCCCGACGAGAGCTACCGCCTCTCAAAAAAGGTGACCATTGGGGCGGAGAGGTGGCTCAACGTCTTTGTGCATAAATCCACCCGGGAGGCTTACGACACCCTGGAACAGGACGGATACATCCAGTGGGCGACGCTCCCTCCCTTCGAAGGATGGGACGGGGATCAACCCGATGGCCCGCCCGGGGTCCCCCTGAGGGAGGTTCCGCTCTCTCCCAGAATGGCGCTGTGGATGGGAAATGAACGGCTGGGACTCACTTCGGAAGCCAAGCAGCTCATTCGAAACTCTTTCACCATCCCCATGTACGGTCTCTCCCAGAGCCTGAATCTCTCGGTTTCGACAGCGGTCTGCCTGGAGAACTTTGTGTATCGGTACAAGAAAAGTGGTGGAGTTATCCCCCTGGCGCAAAAAGATCAGGAGCAGCTCCTGGCCCGATATCTCCTGGAAGATTGCAGAACCCCCGAGGCTGTGTTGCGTGTTTGCCTGGCCCGTGAGGGCGTGGTTATCTAGAAGGTGCCCGCAAATCCGAGCAGGAAGTCAAAGTGGGCGTAGTTTGAATTTTCCACGGAGATGGTCGCAGTGTAGTCCACCTCGGCCTGAAGGGCAAGAGAGCAGGAGCTGGTCAGGCAGAACGCTGCCCCGCCGAATCCATTGAGCATAACACCGGAGGAGTAGTGGGTGTCATTGTAGCTTTTGGTCACCACGTTTCCACCCTCATTGACTTCTTTCTCCGCAGGGGCTTCGTGCCGTATGGCTCCATATCCGAGA
>JAHJLU010000256.1 GCA_018821745.1 Myxococcota bacterium
GATCGTGAAGCCTCCACACAGAGCTTTTCATTACACCTGCTGAACTCTGGTTCCGCAGGCAAATAGGGGATGAGCAGGGATTCATTGAAGGTTCGGGGCCCGGGTATTTTACTGTTCTCCAGGATGAGCTGCAGTGTCCCCCGCTGAACAACCGGAGATCGGGGACTTGAGGGAGGGGGAATGCTGCCCTCTTTTAATGAGCCGCTGCGTGGACCGGGGTCAGCATAATCGGGAAACATGCGGTCAAGGATGTCATTGCAGGAGCTGTTGAGGAGAAGGAAGAGCAGGAGGAAATACTTGTTCATGGGGAGACTCCTTTACCAAGAATGTCCCCGGTTTATGCAATTTTCACTCCCATGACCAAAAGCGCAGCGTGTCACCGCCGGAACAGTAAAAGCCCTGAATTTACAGTATCTTGGTGACCAGAGCGATTTGTGTATAGCGCGGCAATGTGAACGGCATTACACAGAGCACCTCTCCAACGTGTAGCTAATGGTAGAATGAGGAGTGGGCGATCGGGGTGAAGGAGGTGGCAGTCCCCGCAGTGCTCACCCCTAAAAATTCACTGTTCACAGGAGGCGTGGGGATTGCCCAGATGATCTCGTCACTGTGGGATTGGCGGATGCCCCAAACCGGAACAGTGGAGAGGATTTCTCCCGAGGCCGAGAAAAAGAGCGCCGCTCCGCTGATTTCTCCCACGGGCGCCTGGAACGTCGATCGGGACCACTTCAGCGGATGACCCTCTTCCATCCTGAGGAGGCGAAAGCTGCCAGCACCCGATTTTTTGAGCTTGGAGAGGGCATTGACATCAAGGATTCGATCAAAAATGAGGCGGTAGTGGTAATCGGAGATCCATCGGTTATCACAGTAGCTCATGAAATCCACCGTGTCGTCGGGGTCAAAGAATGTGGACGGTTTGGAGTTGAACCCCCATACTCCGATGGATGCCCCGCTGTAAGGATAACTCCAGTCCAGCCCCAGCAGGGTCCCGCAACGGGCGTGGCCCCTGCCATGCATGTGTCCCAGCTCATGAAGCAATGTCCACGCCCACCGCTCTCCCGAGAATCCGACACCGGTTCCGACCCGGTAAGACCCATTCTGAGCGCTGGTGACCTGAAAACTCTGCCCTGTGGTGCAGGTCCCGGAGCAAAACTCCTCGAAGGTCTCCTTGGGCCTCACCAGGGCATAGTAGTACACTTCCTGCGCCGCCCCGTCACTGGTCTTCAACTCTCGAAGATACGTGTTCATATCGCCGAAATCAAAAGAGGATGACTCATACCCGGTCTGGGGCCAGTCCACGGGTGTGTGGAGCGTGATGGTGAGTGTGGCAGCAGGGTAAACCGCCTGGAGCAAGTCGGTGATGATGCCCAGCTGCTCTGGAGAGGTGTCTGGCAGACGACCGGACCCGTCAATGTTGTATCTGACCGGGACCAACACCAGCACAATTCCACCAGTGTCATTGAGCGCTCCGAGGGGGAGGGATGAGTCATTCTCGGGAAACCGCCCCGGGTGAGGTGTCCCATCGGGGATCGGAGTGGCCTGGGGATCAATGAACCGGATCCGGTAGGTGGTCTGCACAGTCACGGTTTCGGCCGGAACGCTGATAACGAAACCCGCAGCGGGAGAGCCGCTGTCCAATGAACCATCCACAAAGAGCGAGCTCGAGTAGGAAGATGAACTGCCATCATTTTGAGTCAGGATAATTTGTGCGGTAATTGTGCGCGCGGTCCATGTGGGGTCGACAAGGACGTGAATCACGAAGGTGGCCGGTTTCCCCGCGACAACCGGTGCAGAATGTTCCGAAACCGGATTGCCGCTTTCAACCAGCGGGATCTCCACTGACTGAAACAGAGTGAGGTTCTCAAGCTGGATCCCGTCACACAGGGTGGGGTTTTCGTCGATAACCCCACCATCGGCATCATCGCCGCCATCGGCATCATCGGAAGCATCGAGGACATCAGAGTGGATGTCACTGTCGGCGGAGGCATCGGTTCCGCCGTCCTCGTGGGAGCGTGGGGAAGTATTGCTGCATGCCAGAAGCAGGGATGCAAAAAGAAATATGAGGGTCTTCATCTGCACATCCATTCTGTGCCCGGACGACACAGTTCAGGTGGAGCCTGTTATTTCTACAGTCCCAACATATCATTGAGCGATGATTCAAGAAAAACGGCCATAGAGGCTACTTTTTCCATGGGAATCGTTAGATCTTCAGCCCCGGTCTCAATGTGGGAGATGGACAGATCCTGGCGGGAGAGGTGAAGCACGACGTCGTTTACGCCGAGCTGGAAAAATTCCTTCCCTGCCTCACCGCTCAGCGCAAAGATGTGCCCACTGTCTCCATGGAGTATGGTGTGGGTCTCATCTTCCCTGATGAGGTGCCATGCGGTGTCGGATTCCTTCTCGAAGGCCGCACGGTCCAGATAGAACTTCGCCTTGTCTGCGAAGGGTCTGCCGCTGGTGGGACAGAAGGTGGTACAGTTCCCACATTCATTACAGAAATCCCCGATATTCAACACCTGGGGTGTCTGGGAGATGATGAACTTTACCGGTTCCCCAAAGGACATGGAACCATGGGTGAGGAAAATGTCCCGAATCGTAAAATTTACTTCTCCCGAGTACCAGCTCAGGTTGGCTCGATTGGGGCACACGGTGACGCAGACTTCGCATAGTACATCGCATGCCAGGCACCGGGCGGCTTCATTTTTTGCAGCAGTTTCACTGAAGCCTGTCCCGACGACAGTAAAATTTTTGCGTTCCAGGGGAGAGGTCCGGGGGATACTCTCACCCGCATTTCTCCTGGCTCTCATGGTTCTGATGTCTTCTGCGTGGGGCACGCGATCACTCCCGGACAAGTCGGGGAGAGGAATGCCCTCCTTTTGGAAAATGGCCCAGGCCGCTTCCTTGCCATCAGCTACCGCCTGGATAATTGACTGGGGGCCGTGGACCACATCACCACCACTGTAGACTGACTCGCTGGCAGGAGTTCTTCCGCTGGAATCAACGATAACCGTACCCCACCGGGTTGTCTCGATGGGGCTCTCCCGCAGAAAGTCGAGATCCGAATCCTGGCCGATGGCAGCGATGATCAGGTTCGCCGGGATGGTTGTGAAGGCCCCGTCGACGGGGACCGGGCGTGCACGACCGGACTCGTCCTTCTGGCTGAGGGACATCTGCTGGCATTTCAGTCCGAAAAGATCGCCGTCATTGTAAACCAGCTCCACGGGTGCCAACAGCTCAAGCACCGGGATTTTCTCCTCTCTCAACTCGAGAATTTCTTCATAATCCGCAGGCATCTCCCGCTCGGTCCTCCGGTATACAAGAGACACACTTCCTCCCTCGGGGGCAATGCGCCATGCGGTGCGGGCTGCGTCGATGGCGGAGTTGCCGCCTCCGATAATGATGGTGTTTAAC
>JAHJLU010000020.1 GCA_018821745.1 Myxococcota bacterium
ATGAAAATAGCTTGGCTCCAGAAATTTGGAGATGACCAGGACCGTGACATGGGGGTTTCGCTGGCGGATCTGGCGGATGAGCCCGATGCCGTTGCCGTTGGGAATCCGTACCCCCGTGAGGACGATGTCGATGGGATAGCGTCGAAAGTGCTCAAACCCTTCCACAACATCGGATGCAACAACAATACGCCCAAAAAACTGCGAGAGCATGGGCATATTTGCCTCCCGCTCCTCCATGCTGGTTTCCACATAGAGGAGTTGGAGTGATTTGCAGTAACCGATGAGTTCTCTTACCTCATCCTGGGTGAGTTTTCGTGATCCCATGTACTTTCAACACCTGATAAGAACGACGTTCCGTCATCATTTATGTTGTGGTTTCGCAGGCACCATTCATATTTTCATGGTTTCAGGATAAATTGCAAGATCAATTGTGAAACCTTCCTCCAAGGTGTTGACTCCCCTGGAAATTAACCCGGGGAAAATAAAAAAACGACCTGCTGAAGAAGGTTAGAACCCTTTTGATTTTTCCCAAAGCAGAGGTATAGTGTGGCCCGGAGGTACTCACCCATGAAAGCCACACTCTTCACCGTTGCCGCACTGCTCACTCTCTTTATTGCCGCCTGTGATGATGACACGGGCAATAACAACAACGCCAACCTCTGTGCCGAGGTTACCTGCACACAGAACGCCCACTGTGAAGCAGCTACCGGCACCTGCGCCTGTGACACCGGCTACGATCTGGATGCAGAGCTCTGCGTCGACGAGAAAGCTGTGGAGTGCCTTGATGAGGCCCCTCTCAACGCCCTCTCCGAGATCGTGGATGTCACCATTACCTTCGACTCAGAAACGGGCTGGTCCACCCCCACTCCCTGTGCCTGGGACTGCCTGGTCGGTTACTCCCAAGAAGAAGGTGCCTGTGTTCCCGATGAAGTGGAGGTTCCCCTCGACGGCTTTGGACTCATTGACGGCCAGTGCGGGGTCCTTGACGCCACCAACCTCACCTCCACAGAGCCGTGGTATTTTGTCAACACCATTGACTTTACCACCGACACCTACGACGCCTCCGATTTTGATCAACTCTCCGAGGGTGGTCAGATCCTCGCCACAACAGAGAACGCCGGCGGCTCCAGTGCCTGGTCCGAGGTCTTCTCCTACGAGGTCCTCTACCGGTGCGAGCTGGCAGGGCTGTTAAAAACCGAGACCCAGATCGTCTACGATGATACAGGCTCCATCACCGATATCCTCATGGAAATCGATGGATACAAGATAGGCGTCAGTGTCGTCCGGGCCATGAGTTGGCCCCGTGATACACCCTACACGGTTTCAGTCGCCCTTGATAAGCTCTCGGGTAAACTGGAAGGTATCCAGGAGAGCACCGCCCTCGTCTCAGAAGAGGATCGGTGGAACAAGCAGATCCTCCATGTACTGGCAGACCGGGTGGAGCACCTCACCTCCATCGAGGATGCCCTCAGCCAGATCGATCCCGCTGTCCGTGGTGATACCATTGTCCTGGTTACGGTAACCGAAGGCGCCGACGACTTTATCTACACTAACGAGATCTGATTTTGCCGGAAATACAAAATGGAACAGAGGCTTATTGGGGGAGGGTGCAGGTGCCTTTCTGGCAGGAGGCGGCGGGTGGAGCCGCGCATTTTTTCTGGGGGCACCCCTTGGAGGACATTTTCTGGCAGGTCTTTTTGTGAAGCTCCAGGGCCTTGAGGCTCACCGCCTTGTATCCGCAGGAGTGACAGCAGCTCCCCTCGGGTGTTTTGTAAGGCGTGGGATGTACCACACAGTCAGAATCAATCCTGCAACTGGTGTCGAGGCTATCCAGATCCAGGGGGTTGGTCTCGCCAGCTTTCACGGCGGGCACTGCAGGGGATTTTTCCGATGATTTGGAGCTCTTGCCGCAGCAGATGAGGCCCATGAGTGTCGCAAGCATTAACAGCGCGGGGTACAGTTTCATTTTTGCTTCTCCGAATTGAACACCATGAACTTATGTGCCAATGAGGCGCCAAAGGCAAGAATAAATCCGCTGTTTCATGGCAGGGGGCTTCGGGGAACCTCCCAAGAGGGATCTTTGAACATCACCGTGATCTACGCTACCTTTTGGTTTTTGCCATTATTATTAATTGTTTACCCATGAATAAGTCCACTGCACAGGATCATGCGTGTCCATATTTCGGTTTCCCGGCAACCTTTGGGTGGTAAAAAACCTCTTTCCCATTAGAATAAAAATATCCCCCGAGAGGCAGGTCTCATGCATATACTTTTAATCACCCTGTTTTTCACAATGTCTGCGGTTCCCACGCTTCGGGATACCCTCCTCACAGAACAAAAGGCAGGACAAATCACTCCTGCCCGGCGGCTCTCACTCCTGGAGCAGGCAGTTAAACAGCCCCGAGCTTTGCCCCAAAAGTATCGCGAACTGCTGAATCAAAAAGGACTGGGGCTATCGGCTACTGCCACCCTGATTGAAGTGTACCAGCAGCGCAGGATTCTTGGCATTGCGGCGAACCCCCTAAAGCCCCCCAAATGGGGTGAATACTTTTTTGATTCTGCTGTGTATCCCATCAGGGTCTACTACTCCCACCCAAGCTTCAGCGTTCTGGCCGAGACAACCCTCCATGAAGCGGAACACTCTTGGGAGCAGGAAGTTATCTATTTCGGCTTTTACGCCCCGAGAACCATGTACAGCGATCGGTACGAGATCTATTTTGATAACTGCGGGGATGCGGGGGGATATATGAGTCCCGGGCATACTATCCCGGAGACCCCCTGGGATGACTGCACCTCCTATATCTGCATCAGCGACAACATGTCCGCGGGGACCATCGGGCCCGTAGTAGCCCATGAGATGAGCCACGCCACCCAGGGCGCCATGGATTGCATGGAGGCCCTTCCCATTTGGGAGAACACCTCCATGTATATGATGAACGCACTGTACCCCGGATCAGCCAAGGGATTTGGACAGATATACAGCTTCCAGGAGAGGCCCAACTGGTCCCTGGCCGATGGAGCCGCTGCCTTCAGGCAGGAAGGCATTCCCTATATCTATGATGGTTTCATCTGGCCCCTGTATCTTTCAGCCACCTACGGGGAAGGCCCCGAGGATGCATTCTTTGTCCGTGACATCTGGGAAGCGAGCATGCAGGAAAAGGGGAGCAACACGGTGGGGTACCTCAAGGCCATTGACAATCTGCTGTCAGAACTGGGAAGCTCACTGGAGGAAGCCTTTCTGGGCTTCTCCACCGCCCGGTATTTCGTCGACTCCAACACCAACCCCTACCACTCCTCCATGCCATACCATGAATTTATCAGCCCCCCTCCCCCGGTGATCAATTCTTTTGGTATCGGTACTGAGTATGTTTACTCTCCGCCCGCCTCTCTGGCCCCCAAACCCTACGGAGTCAACTACTACATCCTTTCCAATCCCGACACCTGCTCCTACCCCATGACCATAAAACTGTATACCGAGACCAGTGAAAAATGGGCCCTGGCCGTAGTGCCCCTGGAGCATGACACCATATTATTCCAATCCGGGTGGCAAAGCCCTGTCACCCTTGAGTTTGACCCTTCCATCGGCGGGGATATGCTGCTGATGGTAATGAACCTGGGGAGTGAATCCTTCACGGTGAACTCCATCCCTTCACTGGGTACCCCGTACCAACTGATAGTGGCCCCAACCAACCCCCTGCCCGAGGTGACCATGGTCACTCCCGACACCATCTCCCAGGGAGAGGAGCTGACCCTCATCATCCGTGGCACGGGCTTTGTGGAGGGGATTTCTCTGGATTTCCTGCCCCGGGATCAGATCGAAGTCCGTTCGCTCACCTTTGTGTCCGAGAGTGAGCTCTCGGTGACCCTTCATGCAAGCCAGGCAGCTCTGACGGGGGGCTATTTTATGGAAGCCACCAACCCCGATTCCGGGTTCACCAGCACAGAAAACGGGCTGTGGGTCGAAGAGAGTGAACCAGCCCCCCCGAAGAAATCCTCGGGATGTTCCACCGCACAGGGAGGCGCCGGGGGAAGCACCTCCCTGATCTTCCTCCTGCTGCTCCTCGCGCTGAGAAGAAGACACAACAGGTAATCACCCCGCCATCCTCAACCACCTGCCAACCACTGATTTTTGAGAGCACAACTCCTCGAAGAGAGCGGGGCTATCTCCCGAGGCATTTTTTATTCTTGCCAAACGGGGGTTTGGTGATGGACCACAGCAGCTTGCCCGCGCTGTGACAGGAGACATCTACGGTGTCCCCGCTGGCTGAGAAGCGGGTGCATCTCCCGTGGCGCTTGCCACGAACCCAGGTGCAGCGGCTGGACACTTTGCCGTTGTTGTGCCAGTTGGTCGCTTCACCATGCTGCTTGCCCATATCAAATCTGATGTGTCCTGACCGACTGCCGCTCCGGTGCCAGATTTTCATGAGCCCGTGGATGAGCCCCGTTTTGTAATGATAGGTGGTATAGAGTCTCCCGTTCTTAAACCACTGTAGATAGGGGCCCATAAATATCCCCCTTTTGTTTTTACAGGTAAAATAGGGGGTGTCATCAACGGTCTTGATCTGGGCAGCGCTGCCCTTGGGGCAGGCAAAAATCTTTTTGATTCGTTTTAGTGAAAGGCACTTGCCCCCATGGTACCATGTGTTGGGTTTTTTGCAGATGGCGCCCTTTCTCCATTCAATGCGCTGCTCTCTGATAGCCGCGGGGATGAGCTTAATGATGTTTTTTAGTTCAGAGGCGCGGTCAAGGTAGCGAACATGCGCTTCGTGTGCGGTATCTTTGGTGGTGATGCTGTACTGGGACTCAAGATAAACCACTATTTTATCACCAATCTTAGCGCCTTGAAGGCTGTATCCAGACGCATAATGATCGGTGACCAGCAGCCACTTCCCCGGCATAAAATTGGAAGATTCGCGAATCCAGAGCGTTTTGGTATTTTTGAGCACCTCCTGCAGTTTGTTTTTCCCCCGAAGTATTTTTCCTACGGTGACCTTCGCCCTGTAGGCGCTGATGTATTTATTGTCCCGGCCGTAGGCTCTGCGATGTGAGTAGGCGTGTTTTGCCCCGGTGACCGTGGCCATAAAAATAACATTGGACCGCTTAACGACCTCTAACTGGGTGATCTTGCCTTTAATATGAACCCCGTCGGCCCAGGTCCAGGTTGAGGCCAGAATGGTCGCCAGGAAAATTATGGACGATGTGAAAAACTTGAAAGTCACCGTGCGCCTCCGATTTATGGTGTTACAGGTCAAGGGAAAATCCTCCCCAAGGGTTATACCACCGTTTATGGGTAATTGTTCAATCATAAAATACTGACGGGAACTGTTGGGAGTGGCACTTATTTTGGGAGCACACCACAGGTACAAAATTTCTCAAGGCGGGTACGTAATTTTCAAAACGGGTGGGGGAAATTTATCAAAGCGGGTACAGAATTTCCCAAGGGGGGTACAGAATTGAAAAATTGGGTGGGTTTTATTTCTCAAGGCGGGTACAGAACTTCCTGAGGCGGGTACGAGATAGTAAATTCGAGGGGGGTTAATGTAAAAAGCCTCATTTGCGATGAAAATTGTGTTTTGAAGAGAATTGTTTCACTTTTTATCACTCTCAGGTCTCAAAATATTCAGCAGATGAAGACAATGAGTGCAAAAAAGCGGCCGTGCAGTTGACCGCGCACCCGAGATTTGTCCGCAGTAGTTCTAAGGAGATGGGCTTCGCATTGATCTTTTTGAAAGCAGTGATGTTGTTTTCAAGAGAAAATCTTTAAATTTGCGGTGACATAGCGGCAACTTTTGGTTTTCCCTGGATTATTGATTCTTTTTGTTTTAAATTAAGACTGTGTTTTTAGGCACTTGGAGACATGTAGTCTTGAGCGGGATACGGGGTTCGAACCCGCGACATTCAGCTTGGGAAGCTGACACTCTACCAACTGAGTTAATCCCGCAGCGGCCTGTTTAGTACACCAGAATGGAAAAATTTGGCAACACTTTTTTGGGGAGAGATCCCGATTCCGTGCAGTTTTTTTCAGGGGATGAAGCACTCAAGGTGGGGTGAGGCGCCGGTGCCATTGTCGATTTTGTTCACTGGTGCTGGTTTTTGAAATGGAGAGCAATATTGCAGGGGCTCCCGAAGAATGAACGGGTTATGGGGTTCAGGAGCGCAATGACACAGTAGATATTTATGACGTGGTGCGTCATAACATATTGAGAAAAAAGGATTTTATGGTATTTAGAGCGTTGACATCGGGGGCAGGACCGCATAAACTTTTCTTTGGTTGCCCAGATACTTTGGGCCAAAAATCCAAGCGCTCCGATTTTGCCGAAAGAAATATCACATGATGAGGAAAATCCTTCTCCCGCTCCTGCTCACTCTCTTTATGCTGTCCTGTATGGACGAGGTAGACGTAAACATTGTGGAACCAGCACCCGGTGCCACTTTTGTGACCGGTGAAGAGGTCCATGTCAAAGTAACAAGTGATGTGGGCCCCATACTTATCAACGATGAGATTATCACCGGAAAAAACAGAGCTGAGGTCCATTTGCCTCCCGTCGATGGACTGGGATTTATTAAGGCTTCCAAGCTGCACGATCCGCTTGTTTCCGTTCGTTCCTATCTTCAGGGTGCTTTTACACCCATCAGTGAGTTCAACGCTTCCACCATAAAAACCCGTCTGGGAGTCGATATCCTCAACAACAACGAGGTCTCCTTTGCCCTGCTCTGTGCTGAAATGATGGAAGGTGAGGAGCTGGTTGAGTACATGGACAACCCCCTCCAGGTGGAGACGGAGATTGCCTTTATTCCTGTCACCATCACCGTGACCACCCAGTCGGTGATAGCGCCCTCCATAGAGGTTACCCTCTATTTTGTGGACGATGTCCTCTACTTCTACTCACTGCTGCACGATGTGGTCATCACGTATAACGCAAAGGCGGCGGGCCTCGACTCTTCGGGCCAGGCCTACTACGAGTTTATGGAGGTGAGCGGCAAGGTGGTGCTGACCCCCGATGACTCGGATCTGGTTGAGATGACAGCCTCGGCGTCGGAGCCCGATATCACCGACGACGGAGGAATTCCCCAGGCGGCCTTCAGCCCCATCATCGATGCGCTCAATGAAAAGGTCCTTGAGGCAATCGCCGGGACGACCCGCAACTCCTCGAGGGTGGTGTTCAACACCCTCATGCGGACCCTGGTTCCCCAGGTGGTCCTTGAGTTTACCCGTCCCATCAGCCAGGAGACCCGGGTGGAAACCCTCGATGTGGTCCCGGAGAACATTTTTCTCTCCTACGGGACACTGGTACAGGCCATTGAACCTGTTTTTGCCAAGCCCCACCATGGCGTCCTGAAGCGAACCCATTCGGATGATGATGTGGAGCACGGCATGACCATCACCTTCGGCAGCCCTCTGGTCAATCAGATCGCCTTTGCCATCTGGGATGCGGGAAACACAAACAACATCGTCTATTCCCGCAATGAGCTCTATGAACTGGGAATGGAGCGGCTGGGGGGAAATTACGACAAGCTCCGGGAATCGGAGATTAACCTGGCTCTGCCCCCGATTTTGGAGTGGGAAGCCGATGGTCCCTGGCTGGTTATGGGGGGGATTGAGATCACCATGCGAATGGACGGCGTGGCGGACACAAAGGCGACCACTGCGGGGAAAGTTCCCGTATATTTTCAGCAACATGGAAATGCCATGATGCTGATGCGCGACGAAACCCGGGAGGTCTTTTTCTATGATGTCGGCTTTGACCGTATGTCGGGATTTGTTGATTATAACAAAGTTATCAAACTTTTGCAGACTGCTGTCCCCGGGGTTGTGAGTGATCTCTTCTCCAGTTTCCCCATCATCAAAATGACCTCCTCCCAGCTGCCCATGCTCAACGGCGACCCGGGCCCTCAGATTCTCACGGTGCTCAATGGTGTGGAGACCAGATCCAACTTCTGGAAAATGCAGCTCTCTTTTCAACGGCTGCAGTAGGCCCTTCCTTTTCCGATTTGCCAAAATGGGAGTCGTAAACTCACGCTCAAAACAAGGGCAGACAGGGGAGAGAAAATTCTTTGATTCTTTTGTTGAAAAGTGGCCTCCAAACGTGTAGGGCCATAGTTATACCCAGTTCGACCCTGGTTTCGTTTTTTTTGGGTTTGTGCCGGCTCAGTGGGCGGTGACAGTGGCAGTGTGATCGGGGTGTTGCGGATGGAGAAGAGGCGTCGAACGGGTGATGATCCGGCCAGATTATGGTTTTTGGCCGGTTAAGCCCGTTTTGGGGCAAATATCGGTACGGATTTCCCCTCTATCGAGAGGAGATCCCGTTGAAAATTTAAGAGAGTAGCGCATGTTATCAATTGAGAACATTGATCATATAGATGATATTTTGGCCAACCGGCCCAAGGGAAAATGGTTCTTCCGCAAGTTGAGAAATCTCAAACGGTACGCCGTGGAAGCGGCGAAAAAAGTGGAAAACACCCTGTTTTCAACGCAAGCGGTCCAGGAGGTTGTCGAGAATGCCAACTTCTCGTTTTTGGAAGATTTTTTCCGCTCGCTTTCGCCTGAAGTGTTTGGGCCCAGCCTCCCCCTTCTGGTGGAAAAATGGAAGAAATGGCCACAGAAGAGTGGGTATTTCAGTTTTAAAATCATTGAAGAATTAGACCGGGAGCAGGCCCAGGTTCTTGCAAGAGAGTTTCTGCAGGATGAGAACTCTCTTTTTGATATTGATAAAAGTTCGGCTGTGACCCAGTTCATCGCCTCCACGGTGATGTCCGGAAATGATGAACTGGCTGAGCAGTATTTGAAACGGGTTGAAGAAGTACCCAACCCCTTCCTCAAGGAGATATATGAGCGCATAGCCTTTTCAACTGCCCTCGCGGGCGGAGTCGATCTGGGCAGGAAGGTTTTTCGAAACCTGATAGTGACCGGAATTGAAAAGGAAAATCTTGGAAATATACTCGGTGACATCTACATGTATGGCACCGAGGGGCTCCCCTTCTATATGGGACTCAGAGAGAAGTCCCTGACGAAGGGGCTCTTCTCTACCCTTGTGCCCCTGTTTGCAACGGGGGCGCCGGTGGATTTCTTCGATCGTGCCCAGAAAGCCAAGGGCGATCAACTCTATAAAGAAGCCCTGAAGCTATGGAAAAGTGTTGACTTTCCACACAGGACAAGTCTGTTTCAGATAGTCGATCTGGAGCAGCCGCAGTGGAAAAAAACCATTGGTCAATCACGCTACAAGCGGGAGTTCGGGTTGTTTCTCACGGCGATCATGATCGCCTGCTGGCTTGATCCATCCCCCGGCCTGGGAGCGCTTCCCACGGAAGAGCTGCTGCGGTTGGGCCGGGTGCCCATGGATCCACTTCCCTGGCGTGATACGCTGCTCAATGAACTGAAAGCCCGCCCGGAAGATGAAGTCGCCGGGGCATTTCAGTCGCAGTTTACCCGGTGTGAACAGGGGGGGGAAGACCTGACAGGGCTTGTCTCCATGGGTGGCGAGCTGGGGTACCAGTCTCTGGTCCCCCTCTTGCTGGAGCTTTTGTTCCACTGTCCCGGCAGTCTCATCGCCGGTGCTGTCTCGGAGGCGCTGATATCATGCGGTGAAGAGTCGCTTCCCCGGCTCTACGAGAGCTGGGAGGGGGCTGATGTCAAAATGAAGATTTACCTACTGGACGCCATGGAGCGTCTCTCCTCGCCACGCTTCTCTGATTTTCTTGTGGAGAGTTGGGAGTTGATGCAGGCGGCTCACCTTAAAACATGGTGCCAGGGGGCTCTGGCAAGCGCCGACGAGAAGGTCCTCCTCTTTTTGGAAGCCCGGATGGAGGCTGATCCTAAAAGTATGACCCTGGGAGCGCTGAGAAAGACCTACGTGGAGCTCTCGGAGCTGCTCTCCATGAACAGGCCCTTTATGGACCGAATTGTGCAGGCCCAGCGCCGCGAACTCTCCCCGGGTGAACAGCGTGGGCCCGGGATTGAGCTGGATCTGCAGTGTCCCCTGTGCCAGGAAGAGGCCCAATACTGGGTCTCCACGCTGATTGTCACCAAGGGCTTCCATCTTGACCATCCCCTGGTCGGCGGAGAGTTGCACTGTTCCTTCTGTGGAGGCTATCCCAGGTTTCAAATTACTCAGCATGGATTTGGAAAATATATTGAAGAGTTTGGTCGTATTTCCGGGCTGGTGAACATGGGGAATGAGTATGAGTCTCCCATCAGGCTGGTGGAGCCCTTTCTGGTGAAGGGATCGGCCCTCTCCATTCCCCAGGCGCTCTCGTTTTTTGAGGAGAAGGTGAGGGAGAACCCCAAATCTCCCAAATACCACCTCTACCTCGGTCACATCTATCAACTGGTGGGGAATAACGGTCAGGCCCTCGAACATTTTTCCCAAACGATATCCCACGATGCGACCAACATAGAGGCACCCTTTTTCATGGCCATGGTACTCTATGACATGGGACGACTGGCAGAGGCCCACTCCATTCTGGGGCTCATCAGGCTTCATGTGAATGGCTGGAGTTACTATATCTTTGAGAAAAAAGACCGGAAAAAGACGGGGGAATCCATCGCCAACCTCTACAATATGCTCCTGAAGAATCTCTCCATCAGGAATATTTCCCAGCTCCAGCCGGATTTTCTGCTCCACCAGAAAATTGGCGCCAACGACAGGTGTCCCTGCGGATCTGGCAGGAAATTTAAAATTTGCTGTATGAAAAAGGGGATTTACTAAAGATTGGAGCGCTTATGGTGCTGGTGTGACGGTGGCGTGGGCGCTGAAATATCCCTCCATCGTTGCGCCCACCTGGATGTCACGGGGACCATAGGGGACGAAGGAGAACCGCGCCTCCCCGTTTGCGTCGGTGGTGGCGCTCAGGTAAAAATCACCGGGCTTGAAAATGGAGACGGTTGCGCCGGGGATGGGCACTCCCGAGCTGTCGGTGAGGGTGAGCTCCAGGTCGTTGTACCCGGGCAGGTAGGAACCGGCCAACTCAAGCTGTAATGCTTCAAGGCGCTGCTTGTGAATGGCCAGTGAGGGATCCCCCAGGAGGATGACGGCGTGCTGGGTCCACCACTCGGAGTCATCGGTCATTTCAATGGGCAGGGCGGGAATGGACCAGTCGGCTACGCTCATGAACTGGCGTCCGTAGTTGAAGACCTCGCCGATGGTGGGAAGATCCTCGGTGAAGAGCCCTTCAAACAGGGCGTGGAGGAACTGACTCCCGCCAAAGGCGCCCAGACCGGTGGCTGTGTTTCCCACATAGGCGACGCCGCCGTGGACACCGTTGATGTATTTTTCACCGGCGCTGTCCTGGGTCTCGGTCTGGGGGCTCCACTCGTCGGACAGGGAGGAAGTGGCCACATCGGCGAAGTTCCCCGACAAACAGGCACAGGTGATGAACACCGAGGGGACAGTATTTTGGAGGCTCTCCACAAAGGCGGAGTTGAGGGAGTCGGTGAACCAGCCGTGGGAGCCGTGTCCGTTATGGAAAACCAGGGAATAGCCCAGCTCCAGGCTCTCCTTGATGACCTGGGGGGTGCTCAGGGTCCCTCCATAGATGTCGCAGGCGGTCTGCGTGGCATAGTGTTTGCGCACCCGGGCAGTGAACTCCTGTGGAAACAGGGCGCTGTAGGTTGTTTCAACCCCTTCGGCCCCGTCGATATCTCCAATGAGAGGGATGGTGGTGGCTACATCCGATAAAAGCAGCGGGTGGGTAGGTCGGGACCCGAACCCTGTGGCGTAGGCGATGTACTTGTGGAGGTAGTTCTCCACCTCCTGAGGGGTGCCCGAGGGGACACGGCCCACGGGAAAAGTCGCCCGCCGCAGATCCGCCAGGGAGAGGTCTTCGTATTCCCCGTACTGACCGTCCCCGTCGGAATCGAAGTCCACCTCCAGGTTGGTGAAATAGGCCTGGGAAGGACCGTTGGACGTATACTGGGTGTCGAGGAAGATGGAATTGGAGACACGCCTGAAGGGGACATGCTCCTTGTCCCCGCCAAAGAGCGCGAAGCGGATGTCCCCGCTGTCCACCGCAGAGATCAGGTAATTTCGAAGTTGTTCCGCTTCGTCTCGGCCCGTTTGTTCCGTTGTTATTGCATCCATGGTGACCACGGCGGTTTTCATCCCCAGGGTGGTCTTCATGGCGGCGTAGGTCTCCCATGAATCCTTGAGGGCCGTGGAGGTGATTATCACCATCTCTGGGGTGAATCCCAGGAGGTTGTTCTCGGTTACACGGCCCTGGGGATCGGGCTCGAACCATGCGGGATCAATGGTCTGATTATTTGTGTTATTTGTGTTGTTTGTGTTGTTGAGGTTGTTTGTGTTGTTTGAATTGTTCAGATTATTGAGGTTGTTTGTGTTGTTTGAATTGTTATCGGTGGTGGAATCCTCAATGGGATCACAACCGAGAAAAATCCACATCATGACAAGGAAAATCCGGTTCATTTTTATGTTCATTGATCACCTCCGGGGCCGGTGGCAGGGCAATAAAAGCATTGGCAGAAGTAGTGAGACTACCATGGATATTGACCTTTTACCCAAAAAGTTATAGGTTATCGCCATGTCGCACGCAAACAATATTCATCTGGATCTTATTATCAAATGCTGTCTGCCAACGGAGCTTGAGGCCCAAGCCATTGTCATTCCTACTTCCAGTCAGGGTTATATGTCCCAGGGCACCGGAGCCCTCATTAAATCACTGGTTGGTGACGAAATTGAGAAAGAAATTCTTGAAATAGCACCCCTGGCAATCGGGAGCGCGGCCGTCACCAGCGTGGGGAATCTGGAGATGTTCCGCAAGGCCATTCACGTCCCCAACCGACTCATGGATGCTTCTCCCGCGCGCATTGAACATATTCGCCAGTCTGTGCGGGCCGGCCTGGTGGCCGCAAAAATGCAGGGCTTTGAGTCCATTGTTATTCCCGGCCCCGGACCCTGTGCCAATCACATCTCCAAAAAAGAGATCGCCCGGGCCATCATCGACGAGATCCGTAATTTCCGCGAGAGTCCCCCCGAGACTGTGTACCTGGTGGACACCAATGAGATCATTGTGCGAAACCTAGAAGGTTTTGCCTTTCCCCAGAAATAATTCCCCTGCTGTTATTATTGGTAAAATACGTCCGCAAAATCGTACGGATGGGAGCGTGGAATACCCGGAATCTGCCCGGCGGAGCCTTATTTGGTGTGGCCTTTTTTCCTGGCCGGTTCCGCTGCGGGACCCTTGGTGGCGGGCTCCACGGGAGGCTCGTCATAGGTGGAGCCCTGGCGGGAGGGCGGCGTGCTGGCGGCGGCAGGCGGCGGGCCGCTGGTGGTCTGCTCCGCGGGGACAATGCAGGAAGCGAGCAGCAGGCTGCTGAAAAGAATAACGGGAAGAATAAACAATTTCATAGGATTACCTCAGCCAGAGTTTGGGGTTTAGATAGGTGGTTCCCTTTCGCAATTCATAATATACCGGAACATAGGGAGATTTGCCAAGGGAAGATGCGCGTGCCACAATCTGACCCTTGACCACCGTGTCGCCATTCTTTACCAGAATCTGTTCCAGCCGACCAATGACGGAGAAATAGGATTCCCGGTGCTCGATGACCACAACCTGCTCATACCCTTTGACTATCCCCACAAAGCGAACCACTCCGTTTGCGGGTGAGCGTACGCTCATAGAGGGTTTGGCGCTGATATAGACCCCCTTGGAGCCGGTCCTGTCCAGCAGGTACGCTCCCGGGACGGGTCGCTCCATGATACCGCGCAACTGGGAGAAGGGGAGCACTTTCTTCCCGTATTTTCTCCTGAGTTCGCTTATTTTCCCCCAGATTTTCCAGGTGTAGGAATCAAAGAGGGTCCTGGGGAACTGTTGACGCTTGAGGGAGATGTCATTGATATTGAAGGTGAGAGAGGCAATGTTGGCCGAGATCTCCGAGTTGCGCAGCTCCAGCTTCGAGACGATGGTGTCGTAGCTTTTCAGGGTCTTGTCCAGGAACTCCCTGCGCTTCCTGAGGAGGGTGAGATCCTCCTGAATCGTGGAGATCTCCATGGACTCCCGTCTGAGGACCAGCTTGAGACTGTGGGCTCCCGAGACGGGGATTTGGGTGGACCCCTTGGAGATGAAGGGTCGACCAAAGTGGGAACGGGTCAATTTGTAATAGGCGCTCAGAAGTTTTCGAAAGTGCTCCCTGCGTTTTTTCAGGGTGCGCTCGTATCCCCCGATGCGGACCGTGGTTCGGTCTCTGCGCTGAAAAACCTTGAAGCGCTCGGTCTTGGCAATGGAGATGGCCTCGGTGATGCGGATCTCTTCTTCTTTGAGCTGGGCCATGGCGTTGAATTTGCCAAGCTCCTCCTTCATAAGTTCCATGAGCCGCTCGTAATCGGTTTTGGTGCCCGAAAAGAGGAAGGTGATGGGGAGCAGGATCTGGAGCAGTGTGAAGGCCATGGATTACACCCTGATGGTGGAGAGAGCCAGTTTGCCTGCGATGAGGCCCGTGGCGGTTGCAATTCCCAGCCCCGAAAGCAACTGAACCGGCGTGAAGAAGACCAGGGTGTTGGTCCCCACCAGGGCGTTGCCCACCAGGGCTGTGATGAGAGGAAAGGTGAAATGGGCGAGTCCAAAGAGCACGCCGAAGGCCACCAGTGCGCCCAGCAGTCCCTGGAGCATCCCCGTGAGCAACAGGGGCGTCTGAATAAACGCCGGAGAAGCACCCAGAAACTTGATCACCTTTAGCTCATCGAGGCGTGACTCGATGGAGAGTCGTGTGGTGGACATGATGACATAGCCCGAGGCGAAGAGGACGAGGGTGAGCAGGATCAACCCGATGAGGAGCATAATGTCAATGATGTAGCCGATTTTTCGGTTCCAGGTGTGGACACCCCTGATGTCGGAGATCCCCGCCACGATCCCCTTGAGTTTGCCCAGGGTCCGACGGGTCCGCTCCACGGTGTTTCGGTCCCCGCGGATCACCACCTCGAGGGAGTGGGGGAAGAAGGTGGGTTCCACGTTGCTGATGAGAGAGGCATCACGCTGGAGGTTGGCTACCAGCCGCTTGCGGGCCACATCGGGGGTGATGGTCTTGATGGCGTAAATGCCCTCGAGCTCGGAGATACGGGATTTTATTGCGTCAACCCGGTCGGGGGTGGTGCCCTGATCCAGGTAAATGGCCACCATGGCGCCGTTTCCCCAGGTGTCGGAGGCATAGCGCAGGACCTGTGAGACCAAAAAGACAGAGCCCGCCAGGACCAGGGCAAGGGCCACGGTGCCCACGGCAAAAAAATGGCTCCCGGGTTTGTTTTTGAACTCTACGAGGGCTTTCTTGCAATGATAGAAGAGGTTTCTCATAGTGTAAAGCGCTCCATTTCAGAGGGCAGCTCCACGTGGCAGTCGTCTCCCTGGAGTTGACCGTCCCTGATGCGATAGGTTCCGTGCACTCCCAGTCCCTCAAGGAGGGTGGGGTTATGGGTAGCGACAATGAGAGTCGTCCCCTCTTCCAGGGGCAGCGCAAACAAGATGGTGATAAGCTCCAGGGTCTGCAGGGGATCAAGGCCCGCGGAGGGTTCATCGGCCAGGAGAATTCCCGGTGCCACGGACATGGCCCGGGCCATGGAGACCTTGCGCTTTTCACCACCGGAGATGACTCCGCAGGCGGTGAAGGCGACCTTCTCCAGTTTAAACAGCTCGATCATTTTTTCCACGCGGGTGCGCAGAAGCGCTCCGTGAATTCCCTTGATGCGCAAGGGAAGGGCAATGTTTTCCAGGACGCTGCGTTCAGCCAGCAGGTTGTTCTCCTGGCACACCATCCCCATGTCTCTGCGGAGCATCATGAGGGAGCGGCTGTTAAGCCGGGATACTTCCTTGCGATCGAGGAGGATGCGGCCGCTGTCATAGGGCTCTTCGCCACGGATCATTCGCAGGAGGGTTGTCTTCCCTGACCCCGATGGTCCGGTGATGACTGTCACCGTGTGCGGGGCGATGGTGAGGGAGGCTCCCGAAAAAAGAGGTTCACGCTGGGAAAAGGTTTTTGAAAGGTTCTGTATGGTTATCATGTCGTCTGGAAAAATACCACAGGGCTGCCGGGGGCGCAAAAAATCGGCCCACTGGTGCCCATACTCGCGGGCTCATTATGAATTTGCTTTGGAGAGACCATCAGCTTGACCTTTTAAGGGAATAATGTAGGTATTGCACCTGAACGGGGCCAACCCCGAAATACCGACCAAGAGAGCTGACATGACAGATAATAATGATAAATCGAACGACTTCGCCTCTATGCTCCAGAATAGTTTCAAAGCCATGGATCGGATAGAACCGGGTCAGAAGCTGGATGCAACCATTGTTAACATCACGAATGACTGGGTTTTCCTGGACATCGGTCGCAAGGGGGAGGGAGTCCTCGACAAAAAAGAGTGCATAAACCGTGAGGGTGAATGCACCATTAAGGTTGGCGATTCAATCACCGTGTTTTTCCTCCGTTCCAAGAACAGCGAGATGGTCTTTACCACCCGCCTTGGCAGGGGAGACAGCGGCAATGAACAGCTGGAAGAAGCTTTCCACAACGGAATCCCCGTTCAGGGTTTTGTGGAAAAAGAGATCAAGGGCGGATTTGAAGTGAAAATCGGTGGAACGGTTCGCGCATTCTGTCCCTTCTCCCAGATGGCGCTGCGCCGCGTGGCGGACAACGCAGTGTTCATCGGGCAGCACTTTAATTTTTACATCTCCGAGTTCTCCGAGAGGGGAAGAAACATTGTGGTTTCCCGCCGGCAGATGCTCCTCGAAGAAGAGGAAGAGGCCAAAGCCCTCCGCAAGGAGCAGCTCAGCGTGGGCATGGTGGTCAAAGGGAAGATTACCAACATCCTTCCCTTTGGTGCTTTCTGCGACATCGGCGGCGTCGAAGGACTCATCCCCGTCTCAGAGATCTCCTACGAGCACGTGACCGATATCAACGAGATTCTCACTCTGGGGCAGGAAGTTAATGTGGAGATCATGCGCCTTGACTGGGAGAAAAACCGTCACTCCTTCTCCCTCAAGACCCTCCTGGCCGATCCATGGGAAGAGATCCCCTCCAAGTATCCCTCGGGCACCCGCCTCACGGGGACTGTTATGCGGCTGATGCCCTTTGGGGCCTTTGTCTCCATCGCTCAGGGCATTGAAGGGCTCCTCCATATTTCCAAGATCGCCTCCCCGACCCGTATCCAGTTCCCCGCACAGGTCCTCAAGGTGGGTCAGGACATCGAGGTTGAGGTGGAATCCATCGATGTTGAGAAGAGAAGAATCTCCCTGTCCCAGCCCATGGAAAACGGTGGTCCCAGCAAAGAAGACGATGAAAACGCCTGGGTCCGTGACTACAACAAAAAAGAGACCCCCCAGGAGCCCGAGACCATGGGCGCGTTCGGCGCACTTTTA
>JAHJLU010000257.1 GCA_018821745.1 Myxococcota bacterium
AAATCGGGGCCGGACTTTGGCGAGGCCGGGGAGGAGTTCGTTTTTCAAACGCTTCCATCGGCGCGGGATCGGGGGTGTTTGAAAATCTGTGCCGGACTTTGGCGAGGCCGGGGAGGAGTTCGTTTTTCAAACGCTTCCATCGGCGCGGGATCGGGGGTGTTTGAAAATCTGTGCATGGGTTTGGCCAGGCCGGAGAGGAAATGTATTGCACCTCATTCCCCCTGGGGAGATCGTGCCTGCGGAAAATCATCGCCTTGCCCGACCCTGGAGTGGCGGGGCAAAACTCGGAGCGCTTCTGCCTGCCCCCCGTTCTCGGCTGTGAAAAACGGAAATCTTACGGGGCGGGGGTCTCGGGCTCCTGGGGGAGGGAGGTCCTTTTCCGGGTCACCTTCATCATGGGATCGAAGGCGGCGTCGCGGTCCTCGGGGGAGAAGCGGGCCTCAATGTAGGAACACAACAGGGTCAGGGCATTGTTGAGGTCCGGCACGAAGGTCATGATGGCCTTGGGCAGATCACCCCGGGCCGAGGAGCGATTCTCGTAGGCGGCACTGAAGGCGTCGTTGGCCTCGCCAATGGAGGTGACCAGGCCGGTGAGGCCCAGGGTGGTGACGTGGGGGGCAAGGGCCCCACCGAGGGCGCCAAGCCGCTCCCTGATCCACGCGGTCTCCTTGAGAAGCGGCATACTGACGGCCTGCATCCGGTGGTCGAAGACCTCCCCCAGGATCGCCACGGCGGCCTCGACCCGGGCGGGCTCCGTGATCATGAAGGAGTCGCCCTTGAGGCGGTAGTAGAGGGCCCTGAGCAGGTCGTCTCTCTTCGTGTCCAGCTCGCCCAGGCGCTCCGTCTGGGCCTTCTGCTCCTTGGAGCCCATGTTGTCCAGGATTATCATGGCCCTGGCCTGCGCGTCGTCGCACAGAGAGGCGAGGAAGGCGTCCCCCCCTGCCCTGGCCCTGGCGATCCCGATCATCTTCACGGCCGCTTCGGCCTTCTCCACTGGGTTGATATAAGAGAGTCTTATGGGGGTCATATCTTTCGTCCTTTCCAAAAAAGTGGTTAACGCCCGCGACCGCCAGCATGCTCGAACAATGGCGCCAGCCCGCCGCGTTCTAATAATACATTTGCAATTGCCTGAAACATAACCATAACCAAGAAGCCGACGCAAGGAAGAAATACCCCTCAATTCACTTTTTTTGTAAACCCTCTCGCCCTCGCACCACAGCCCCCCTTCCCATCAGACGCAGGGGCTCTGCTGCCCTACCAGGAGTTCCTGATTTTCACAATGTAGCTGACCGCTGCTGACCCTCCGTCGTTTCATCCGCTGCCGATCAGCATTGCGCTCAGTTTATCACGCCCATGATATCCGAGGAACAGCGAGGGGTAATTATGGAGAAAGAATGGGTGGTGGTGGTGGGATGAGCGGTGGTTACCGGGTGGCGCAGATGCGGAGCATCTCTCTGAGGGCCAGGAGGGCCTTCTCCATGTTGTCCAGGGAGATGCACTCGTCGGTGGAGTGTTCATTCTCGGCGCCGATTCCCACAACCGCCATCTCGATGCCGTGGTTGTTGTAAATCGAGGCGTCGGTGAACCCGGTGATGAAGATGGGCTCCGCGTTTATTCCAACGGTGGCGAGCCCCGCCTGGGCGATCTTCACGACGGGGGCGTCGGGGGCGATGGAGACGGCCTTGCAGAGGTTGGCGACCTCCACCTCCACGCGGCTCCCGTTGGCGCTGCCCTCACGGCGGATTATCTCCACCATCTCCCGGGAGAGGGCCTCGGCCTTCTCGTGGTCGGCGCTGCGACACTCGGCCATGAAGGTTACCTTGTCGGGAACGCCGTTGCGGATGATGCCACCGGAGATGATACCGACGTTGGCGGTGGTCTGGTGGTCGAGCCTCCCCACGCGAAGGTGGGAGATGGCGTTGGAGGCCGCCCAGATGGCGTTGATTCCCTTCTCGGGCTCCATCCCGGCGTGGGCCGCCTTGCCATATATGGTCACGTCCAGGGTGAAGTAACTGGGACCGCCGATGACAATGGTCTCCAGGGTGTCGTTGTCCATGAGGAACCCTATCTTTGCGCTCACCTTGGAGAAGTCCAGGTTCTTCACGCCATGGAGTCCCACCTCTTCCTGGCGACTCACCACAAACTCAAGGGGCGGATAGAGGGTCCCCGTGCGGACACACTCCAGGACCTCGGCGATCCCCGCCTTGTCGTCGGCCCCCAGGATGGTGTCGCCCCTGGAGCGGATCACCCCGTTGTCCAGAATGGGCTCAATCCCCTTGCCGGGCTTGACCGTGTCGGCGTGGCAGGAGAGCAGGATCGGCGCCTTGCCTTCGCAGCCGCGGGCGGGAAATTTGGCGATGAGGTTCCCGTAGGCGTCCAGCTCTCCGTGTCCACCAAGCTCGGCGACCTCCCGGAGCAGGTATTCCATCATGGCCTTCTCCTCCCCCGATTCCGAATCGATGCGTACCATTTCCATGAATTGTTCTGTCATTTTGCTGTACATGGCGTCTCCTTGCGCGAGGGGTAAAAAATAAATGGGTGAAGTATCCGTTTCCGGGCACTATAATGCCAAGCGGGGCTGGCATTGGGCCTGCCAGTGCTGACCATCAGTTTTTTGGTTAGTATTTCCCCGCCAACAATGTATAGTGAACCGGAATAAAGTGGAACAAAAAAGGAGTTCTCCATGAAAAGGCACCATATCTTCACCTTGTTGATTCTGGCCCTCTCCCTCACGGCCCTTGCGTCCTGCAAGCCCTCCAAAAAAAGCATCACGCCAAAATCCCAGAGCGCCTTCGCAAAAGACGAGACCCACGGGTCTTTCAAGGCCATGCGGGAGACCGTGGATCCCTTCACGGGCCTGGCCGTCATGACCGAGACCGCGGAAGATCGGAAATTCACCATTTACATGGGCCCCAAGGCGCCCGAGCGTCCCACCGAGAAACTCGACGCCTGGCCTGTCCCCGCCAAGAAACCCGTGGTCACGCCCGTCACCTTCGGCCCCGTGAAGGTCCTTCGGACCCACCCCCAGGGCGTGGTCAACAATGTATCTGTGATCTCGATTACCTACAACCAGCCCATGATTCCCCTGACCTCTCTCGTTGATCAGCGGATGATCAAGGTGCCCGCCACCATTACGCCCCTGCCCAAGGGCCAGTGGCGCTGGCTCGGGACCCGGGTGCTCTCCTACGAGACAGGCACCCGCCTCCCCCAGTCCACCAAATACACGGTGTCCATCCCCGCGGGGACCCGGTCCGCCACGGGGAACTCCCTGGAAAAAGAGGTCACCTTCTCCTTTGAGACCGAGCGGGTCCGCATGACGGGCACCAGCCCCAGCCGCTACGACAAACACGTCATCCCCGAGAGCCTGGTCACTCTCTACTTCAACCAGAAGGTGCTGCCCCGGCAAGTCGCCGCCCATGCCTTCATGCGCTCATCCAGCGGCAAACGCCTCGCCCTCATCCCCACGGCCCCGTCCAACTGGGCGGCCAGCAACAAGGGGAAGGTCTACGAAGATACCCCCATGGAGTCCGTATACATGAAGCCCGAGCGCCTCATGAGAAAAGACACCGTGTACACCGTTGTGGTGCCAGCGGGCATGAAGAGCGCTGAAGGCCCCCTGCTCAGCACCCAGGAGAACAGCAGCTATTTCCGGACCTACGCCCCCCTTGCCGTGAGACACGCGGGATGCGGCTATTACCGCCACAGCGACTGCTACCCCAACGACAATCCCTTTGTCTCCTTCAACAACTCCCTGAAGGCCGACAACGCAATGGGGAAAGCCAAAATCACCATCACGCCCAGGGTGAAAAACTTCCAAATCAACCTCTCGGGCAGCGCCGCCTACCTCCAGGGTGAGTTCAGGCCCGAGACGACCTACCATGTCACCGTCAAGTCGGGCATCGAAGATATTTACCAGCAGCGCCTCGCCCGCACCTGGCGGGGCAAGTTCTTCGTGAAGAATGCCCACCCTTCCCTGCAGTTCCCCATGAAGCGCGTCGGCGTTCTCGAGCGTAAAAACAA
>JAHJLU010000258.1 GCA_018821745.1 Myxococcota bacterium
CCGAAATGAATCTCACTCCCCTCGTCGATGTGATGATGGTGCTCATGATTATCTTCATGGTGACCTCCTCCATGGACCCGGCGGGCATCGACCTCGACCTCCCCGACACCACGGAGACTCTCCCTGACAAAGACCTGCCCACTCTCACCATATACATGGAGTTGAGCGGAAAAATTACGCTCTCCCGGGGAGATAAGCAGACACACTCCACCGATATGGAATCCCTGCCAGGCACACTCATGCAGCGCTACCGGGGAGTCACAGAGGCCAATATAAAAGGGGATAGAAAGCTCAGTTACGAGAGAATAATGGAACTTCTGGTGAAGACCCGGATGGGAGGCATCAGGAAATTGAACCTCCTCATGGACAGGGTCTCGGGAAAGGTAAGTGTTGGTAAATAGCACGGTTGACCGATTTTTGAAGCCCCGGTACGTGGCAGGTGCGGCCACGGCGTTCCTCCATCTGGGGACCGCGATCATCATCATTGTCTTCGCCCGGGGTGCCACGCCATCGGTCCAGCCTGCAAAAGAAATCACCATTCCCGTTTCCATTGTGACGACCGACAGTGAGGCAGCACCCTCCCCCCTCAAAAACCCGACAAAGCAGCCGGTTTTCGAACGTAAACGTCAGAAAAAGCGATACAAACGTATCCCGTCCAAAAGGAGGAAGCAAAATCAGCCACCTCCAAAGACCGATAAATCTTCTCCCACTGAAGAGCTGCTTGATTGCTCCATGTTCGATGACTCCTCTTGCTCTCCCTGTCTGGCAGACCCGGCCACCTGCAAAAAATGCTGTGGGAAAAAAGACACCGCTGGTCCTGAAAAGAGTGCCGGCAATGCCATGAAATCCCCTTCTGGTACACCTTGCCAGGGGAATAACTGCAAAAAGGGTGACCCCTGCACTCCCGAAATCCTCGCGGACATGTCCTCCTCTTTTTGTCCCAGGGTGCGCAGCGCAGTTTACGCCAGGGTTGGCACCATTGTGCTCTCCGGTATCGGCAGCGGGACCTTTCTCTCCGCACAGATAGCCATCGCTGTCTCCCCTGCGGGCCATCTGTCCCTTGCCTCCATGCTCAAATCCTCCGGTAACACCCAGTTCGATGGCGCCGTCAGAAAAGCGGTCGCCGCTTCCGGACGGGTACTTCCGCCGGCACATCTCTCAGCCTGTGTCTCCTCGCGGGGATGTGTTTTTTCCGTCACCATTGGCGCGAAAAAAGTAAAAAGTTCCATGTCCACGGTCAACATCACACCCATGGGAGAGTCCCCGAAGACACCCACGGCCAAACCCAAGGAATGACGATGAAACAACTGATCTTCCTTATGCTCCTCACCATCATCCCCGGCACCGCCCATGGCGTGCAGTGCCCCATACCCAACTGCCCCGAGGGACAACTGTGTTTCTGCCCGCCGCCACCGCCCCATTACCTGGTGGTGAATGCAGCAAAAAACAGTAGTGGTGCCGAGGTGAATAAAATAGTGGCCCGCTTCAGGGCGAACCTCCGTCTCACAGGGTTCTTCACCATGAAAAAACGATTCGCTCCCAGGACCGAATCTACCAGGACCCCTCTCGATCAGATTTCCCCGTGGTCCATGGTTGAACTCTCCACTACCCAAAAGGGAGACCAGGGGACAATTCATGTAACATTATATAGAAGGCTCACCCCCCGATCAGCACGAAAGCACAAAGACTTTCATAGATCCATGAGTTACAGCGTCAAGTTCTCCCAGGGTCCCGAGAAAGCCAGTGACATTCTTAGTAATCAGATCATGGCCAGGATTCTCGGGCGCCCCTTCGCCGCCTTTGGCACTTCCATGGCCTTTGTTCACAATCTTTCAACGGGCAAGTCAGTTATCCGAGTTGGTCAGGTCAATGGTCAAATGAAGGCACTGGGTGGAAGCCGCACGCTGGTCTCTTTTCCCCGTTCTTTGAACAAGGAGCCACTTTTCAGCCCCGACGGCAGACACCTGGTGTTTACCTCCCACATCCGGTTTAATCCTGATTTGTATATAACTAAAATTGGCTCGGGAACCATCCACCGCGTCAGTTCACGCAAAGGCGTGAATCACGCAGCGGCCTTCGCGCCTGACGG
>JAHJLU010000259.1 GCA_018821745.1 Myxococcota bacterium
CATGCTTGAGAGGCGGTCAGTTTGGGCCATCTGGCTTTGCAGCAGCTGCTGTTCGGTAATATCCCGGATAGTGGCCTGGAGAATGGGCTGTCCGCGGTGTTCCATGCGGGTGAGAAGGATTGTTGCCGGGAACTCGCGTCCATCGGGGCACCGGTGCTGCCACTTCGTAAAATGATTCCCGTTTCGCATGGCCAGCTCGATAATCTGGTGCGCCCGTGCCATGGACCGAACACCATCGGGCTGCTCCAGGGGAGAGTACTCCCACAGCGTCCTGGAGATAAAGTCAGCCTCATCCCTGACGTTGAACAGCCTGACCGTGGCGGGATTACAGGAGCCAAAATGCCAGTCAGGCGGCCGAAGGGTCACAATGGCGTCCGACGAATAGGCGAAGAGGTTCCTGTATTGCTCCTCGGAATCGGCCAATGCATTTCGGTTCCTCTGATCCCGGATGGTGAGCAGCGCGATCTCCGAAAAGGCTTCAGCTATCTCACAATCACGCTCGCCATAGCCCCCTGTCTTGTTATAATATACAAAAACACCAAGAACCTCATTTTCAAAAACCACGGGGGCGAGCAAGGCAGAAAAGATCTGGTCCTCACTTTGGTCCGCATGATCAACAGAGCACTTGTCCCACACGGGCCGCTTGGCAATCTTCACCCGTTCCCAGAGGGAGCGAACCAGGGTGTTGCTTTTTGAATCTCCAGCGGCGTCGAAGTCAGATTCTCCACAGAGAATCTGGAATCGTTCCTCATCATCCTTCAGATAGAATGCCCCCAGAGAGGCCCCAATGACCTCTGTGCTGATACGGGATATCTGCCTGGCGGCATCACGGAAATCGTGGGCGATGATTACCGCACGGGTCGCCTCAAGCAGGGCATCTGTCTCCTTTTTGGTCCTGTGCTGGATCCGCAGAGTCGTCTCCCGTGCTCTGCTTTTCACACGTCTAGATCCTTTTTTCGGCTCCTCGGGAAGTCGCTTATGCCCGCCACCGATTTCAGAAGGGACAACGACACTGGTGAGCACCAGTCCCAGTTCCTGCAGTGAACATCGGATTATTCCCTTACCATCGGATGTGGCCTCGACATTTTTGACCGTGTCAACTTCCCGCTCCGAGAGACACACACAGGGCAGGCTCTTGCCGGATTGCGCAATCACCGCAGCGACCCGTCCACCGGCTAATGCATCCAGAGGCTTGGTGCAGACAACCGCATCCCATGCCTCCTTCGACAATACATCCGCCAGTAAACGTTCACTTTCCACACGGAAAAAAGACGGCACCAGTCCGAATTGTCTCAACTGTTCAAGGATCGCGGATATGCGCTCCCAGGAGTCATCAACAAAGAGAATTTTAATGTTCTGCCCCATGGCGGCATGATCCTGTGCACGACTTTTCACCGATAATGAAAAGCATGGTTAGAAAGAAAAATGGGATTCTCGTGTTTCCCACGGGAGTATAGCCCAATTGAGCCGGGATATCATAAAAACTCGGACCAGAGCTCATAATGATTGCACCCGCCGCATTTCACAAATTTTTCTTCCTGCATTCGACTGTACCTGGCAAGAGGGTCCACCACGCCCGGGACCACCTGAAGGCTGAGCACTGTCTCCCCGCCCTGACCTTGGTCATTGACACATGGCTCATTTTCGCTACACTTTACCCTCACCCGATATAACCGATACTGAGGTGCTCCATGATGTTTCAGGAACGACGTTACGCCCGATACCAGTACCAGGCTCCGGTTTTATATAAGACCGATCGCTTCACGCTATGGAAAGCGGGGACGATCCTCGATATTTCCCTTGGCGGCATCCTGCTCTCGGGCGACGTCCTGCCTTCCGAAGGTGAAACGCTCAATATCCGCATAGCCAATCTGATAGAAGGCACCCTGATCATGCTCCAGTGAGCAGTAGTGCGCACTGTCCCCCCTCCACGGGGTCCAGCCGCCGGCATTGAGTTTCTGGTGCCAAGCGCGACTCCGGAGCTCGTCAGGCTTTGTGATATCCTTCGCCAGAATCAGGAACTCACGCCCCCCCCGTTGAAGGGCAAAGTAACCTCGGCCATAGCTCGTCGGGAGGTGATCGCAAAAGCAAAAGAGCTCCTCGATAAGGCCCAATACATGGACTTCTATCAGACCCTGGATGTAACCCCCGACATCTCCATGACCGCCATGAACACGCGAAAGGACGACCTCATAGTCCTCTATTCCGTCTCAACCGATGGTTTCACCCCTGAAGAGGTGTCTATCCTCAGCGAGAGCATCGCCCTCATTAAGCGTCTGACGGGGATCCTCTCCAACCCGCAACGCCGGTTGGGGTATGATCTGGCCCGGGGGAAAGCTTCTCCCGCAGTGGTCAGGGAGTGCCACAAGGATTTTGGCGTTGACCTCAAAGCATTCCGCGAGTTCTGGGAATCAAAATATCCGCAAAAGTTGGCCATGGCTGATGATTTGCGGCGGGCAGCCAAAGCCGCCCTGGCCCGTGGCGATGAAATAGAGGCAGCCGATCTCCTGGAGAAGGCCGCGACCCATGATCCCTTTACCCTGTAACCACGACCCGAATCTGGCCCCCCTCACCCCCTGGCGGCATTAAATAAATAAAATTAAACGGGTTTGCACTGCTTTACGGAGCAGCCGTGGGGATTTCTCCTGTTGACATACCCCCCCCATTCTCCTACTATTCTTTGGTTAGTTGCAAAAGCAGGAACTCTTAAGGAGTAAGTAGATATGAAAATCATGGTTGTTGATGATGATCAACAGATCACAAAAGTTTTAGCCCGATACTTCTCCAGCAAACATTACACGGTCATCACCGCCAACGACGGGAAAACAGCAGTGGAACTCGCGCAGACCGAGTTCCCCCACCTGGTGTTCCTCGACGTGAATATGCCGGGAATGGATGGCTTCGCGACCCTGACCGGGATCAGAAACGTCAACTCAAGCATTAAGGTGATCATGATCTCCGGCGATTCCTCCCCCGCCTTTGTGGAAAGGGCCCGTGAGCTGGGCGCCATTGATTTCATCA
>JAHJLU010000260.1 GCA_018821745.1 Myxococcota bacterium
CTGGTTATTTATGCTGGTGGGAGCGGTCTGGCAGTGTCCCTCATACTGCTCATCCTGTTGCTCGCGGGTGTCGGTAAAAATGATTCCAAAAAATCCAGCGACTCCAAAGCCAAAGACACCGTCGCCCAGACCGACGGCAAGACCGACGGCAAAACCGACGGCAAGACCGACGGCAAGACCGACGGCAAGACCGACGGCAAGACCGACGGCAAGACCGATGGCAAGACCGATGGCAAGACCGACGGCAAGACCGACGGCAAGACCGAGCCCGTCAAGGTGAAAGCACCTCCCAAGGTGAAAAGTGGCACCTGGATGATGTACTACAAGAGCGGATTTGCCTTCCCCGTCGCTCTGGAGTGGCTCGACGAGCTGGATAAAATGAAGGTCGCCGTCAAAAACCGGGTCATCACTCTGGACGGCAACCCCGTTGGGCTCGATCTCCTCAACCTCCCCCAGAAGGGAGTAGTGTCCCTCATTAAAAACAAACTGGGCAAGGCAAAATCCCTCACCATCGGCATCAACATGCTCTGTTCAAAACCCGTAACCGAGGCGGTCATCGGTGCTGCGCCCTCAGGACTGCTTTTCATCTCCCTGGCCGACGCGGCCATTCCCAATGAGAAGCTCGCGTGCCTTGGTGTGTTCAACAAGCAGAAGCTCTACCTCCGTCTCCCCAACCCCTACAAGCGTGAGGGGATCTCCAACATCGCCAACCTCACCAACCTCATCGGGCTGGAGTTGCGCAACGTCAAGGACGATGATCTCGCCCACATCGCCGGCATGAAGAAGCTTGAGGTCCTCAGGATCTATGACTCCTACATCACCGACAAGGGGATCGCTGTCATCCAGAACTTCCCCGGGCTCAAGGTCCTTTGGCTCGACTCCAACCGCCTCACGGGCAAGGGACTCGTCCACATCAGTGAGTTGAAAAAACTCACAACCCTCAACCTTCATGCCCACATCCGTGACAAGGAGCTGGCCTGGCTCTCGGAGCTCAAGGATCTGGAATATCTGAGCCTCTCCTCCACCAGAATCACAGACAAGGGCATTGCCGCCCTGGCGGAACTGAAAAAACTGAGATTCCTCACTCTCTACAGCGGCTACATCACCAATAAGGGGCTGGGGTTCCTCGAAGAACTCACCAACCTCGAATCTCTGAAGATGTTCCGTGGTCAGATCGACGACTCAGGCCTGACCTACCTTTTGAAGATGAAGAAGTTGAGGACCCTCCTCCTCCAGAACACCCGCGTCAAGGGATCTGGCTTTGTGGAGTTCTCGGCCCTGAACAACCTGCGCTACCTCTACATTTCCTCCAATCAGTTGGAAAACACGGGCCTCTCCACCTTCAAAAACATCAAGGGGCTCAAGACCCTCATCATCGACTCCTACAAACTCGACGACAACGGCATGAAGTACCTCAAGGATCTCAAATCACTCAAGAGTCTCTCCATCTACTCCGACCGTATCACCGGTCTGGGACTCAAGTACCTCTCGGAGCTCACAGGGCTGAAATATCTCTCTGTCACCTCCCGTAAAATTGACGACTCGGCGTTCAACCGACTGGAAAAAATGATCAACCTGGAGACGCTGGTCCTCTCCCGCACCAAGGTTGAGGGGCTAAAAATCCACAAACTCTCGTCCATAAAGAGTTTAAAGAACCTCTACCTCTCCAATACACGGGTGGACTCCATGTCCCTCTCCAAACTGCGCAAGCTCACCTCGCTTGAGGTCTTGGATCTGGCCAACAATAACAAAATCGATCAACTCTCTTTTTTGAAACCTCTTGTCAATATGCGCTGGCTCTACCTCTCCCGCACCAAGGTCGACTCCTCCGGTGCCGGTGCCATCTCCCACATGACCTACCTGCGGGTCCTCGATCTCTCCAACACCCGGGTGGACTCCGCCGTGGCCACCCATCTGGTGAAGCTCCAGAACCTTCGGTATCTCAACCTCAGTTCCAACCGCAAGGTTGAAGACGAGGCCATGTCCAAAATCGGAAAGCTTGCCAACCTCACCTCACTCAACCTCTCTTACACTGGTATCACCGGGGTGGGACTCATGGAGCTGCGCAGCCTCAAGAAGCTGCGCACGCTCACTCTCACGGGTGCCTACAAGGTCAAATGCACTGACTACGAGAGTTTCAAGGCCCAGGCTCCCCACATCTCCATCATCCCCCTCGACAGGCAGTGCACCGCCAAATAGCCCTGCGTCCTCTTTATTCTGCCTAAAATTTCATTGGGGTATAGAGTTTCCTCCCCTGACTCACTTTTATCTCTTCAATCGTTGCTGCATCGTCATGAAACAGGGCGGGAAAACTACTTTTGGAGCTGCATGAGGGGATTCACGCCCTCTTTTTTCAGGCGCTGTTCCAGCTTCTCCACCGCCGTGGCGTATGAGGCCTTATTGTAGTTGATCTTTACTTTCTTGCCGGAAGATTTGATGTTCTTCACCAGTTCCTCCAGGGCCAGGGGTGTAGCACCGTTCTCCAGGTAATAGGCATCCTTCTTGACCGTCACCGTCATAAACAGTTTGGTCACGGGGGTCATGGAGCTTGCCGCGGGGACCACATTTTTTGCGCTCCCGTCACCCTCTCCGCTGCCCTTCCCGCCACAGCCCCTCATGGCGCTGGCGAAGATGGCAGCAAAGAGAATGAGGGCCACCAGAATGACAATGATGTTTCCCGATTGCTTGGAGTTTTTTTTCTTTTTTACTGCCATGTTCCGTAGTCCTTTATCGTTGCCAGGCGGGAATCAGTTTTACATCGGAGATATAAAATTTCTTCTGCTTCCATTTGGGTTTGAGGGTCTCCACCAGCTGTTTTACCGCCGTCGTCAGCGTATCTACCGCAAATTTGGTGCTCTTGGGACTGTATCCGTAGGTGATAAGAATACTGCTTTTGGCCGGTTCCCCGATCTGATCCTCAATGAACCGGCTCATCTTTTTAATGAACACCTCCCGGGAGAAGAGGGGATCGGGGCCCCCGGAGAGGCAGGAGAAGCTGTCTTTTTTCGTCCCCACCCGCACGGTGACATCATCGGTGTCGGTGAGCATAATGTGCCAGAAGGTGAGGATCTTCTTCACCGAGTCCATTTGTTTGAATTCCATGAATTTCACGGCAGGAGTGCGGCTCTTGTCCATGGCCAGCTTATTGAGGATCTTCTGCTGATCCTCCGCGGGGAGGTCCTTGAGCATGGTCTTCAGATCCGCGTGGGAGACACCCAGGGCCGGCGAGATACTCTTGAGGAACTGGTCAAAGCGCAGCGTAATCTCCATCATCCCCGCTTCGCTTTTATCGAGCTGCTTCTGGACCTCCAGTGCCTTCTTTTTCTCGTTTTCCAGCTCTTTATCGAGGTTTTCATAGGCTTTTCTCAGCAGTTTCGATCTCCTGTTGAGGCTGTCAATCTGGGCCTGCTGGGCACTCAGGAGCTTGTTCGCCTCAGTGATGGCACTCTCCTTGGCCATCACCTCCCTGTTTTTTTCCGCGACTTTCTTATTCCCTGCATCAAAGGTCTTGAGCTGCATGGCAAAGATCATGATGAACAGCAGATCAAGCAAGGATGTGAGGGAAATAATCTGGGCCCGGTACTTCATTTTTGCGCCGGCCTTCCCACTTCCATCCTGCTGAAGCGGGTAATGTCCCTGTATTTCTCAATCTCCTCGCTGAGGCGGTTGGACTTGGCCTGAAATACAGCGTCGATCACCATGAAAATGATTCCGAAGAGAATTCCAAGGATCGTCGTGTCAATGGCCATGATAAAGGCACGGACGATCACATCGATGTTGGTGGTGGCGTTGCTCCCGGCTACGGAGTTGCCAATGGCCATGATGGTACCGAGGATACCGAGGAGGGGAAAAATCTGAACCCCCGAGGAGACCACATTTTTATGCACATCAAAGTCGTGGTTCTTTTTATCGAGCTTTTTCTGATCTTCCTTCACGATATTCTCACGGAGCTTTTTCTGGCCCTTTTCCGAGCCGAGCTTCACGGTCTTCAGGCTGTCGAGGAGCACATCGATGTTGTCATGGATTTTCCGGCTGCTGTCCTTGTCAGCGATCTCGTCAATCCCCTTGAGCATGTTGGTCAGGGAGTCCTGGAGCCTTGTACTGAGCTGGGTGTAATGGACCCTCAGCCGCCAGAAGAGGTACACCTCGATGAGGGCGAAGAGGAAAATGATATAGAGCATATATTTGGAGAGCCAGTAAAAAATCTGCATGGAGACCAATATCCTTTCGGGATCATGTCACACCTGTCAGCTAACTAAAACCCTCTCCCCCTGTCAAGCATATTGCATGAAAGTACCTGAAAACCGAGTCAAGCTCTCCCTGGCTTACTGGCATGTTACCCAGTAGTAAACAATTGTTTTTTGCACTAGAATTCACCGGGGACAGCGTACCGTGACCCCATAATTGAGGAATTACCAATGGACCGTTTCCTTCATCTCTCAGCGCTTTTCATCATCCTCACCCTTTATTCTCCGGCCTACGGAGCAAAGAGCTACCCGCCGCGATTTCCCATCTACGAAAACGGCAGGGCCGGGTTCATCGACAAGAGCGGGACCGTGGTTATCAAACCCCGGTTCGACTGGACCGACGAGTATTTCAGGGGACCCTATTGCCGTGCCTCCCTCAAAAAAAAAATGGGTATCATCGACAGGAGCGGCAAGTGGGTCATTCAGCCCCGATTTTTCTCCATCGGTTACCCGTCGGGCGGATACGTCACGGTCAGTGATAAAAAGTACAAAAGTGCCTTTGTCAGTATGAAGGGCGTCCGCCTCACTCCTTATATTTATGATCGGATAGAGCCCTTCCTTCGGGGGGAGTGCCTGGTGGTCAAAGGAGATAAATACGGCATCCTCAATTCCAGCCTCAAACCCCTGATTCCCATTGTTTATGATCACCTCACTCCGTTTCGAGACGGCCTGGCCGTGGCAAAACGGCGGGGATCCTTCCTGCTCATTAACCGGAAGAACCAGCAGGTGAAGCTTCTCCCCTATGACCGCGTGCAGCCCATGGAACAACATTTCAAAGTTGTCCTCAACAAGAAGGAGGGGCTACTGGA
>JAHJLU010000261.1 GCA_018821745.1 Myxococcota bacterium
ACCATCGAGGGCTCCTTCAAGGAGCCGGTCTGTCACCAGGCTGTTGAATCTGGCTACAATTATGCATACATTACAGGGCCGGGCTCTGAGGGAACCTTCAATATAACGGGTCATACAATCCTCCTGGGTCCCGATTACTTGCCGATGCAGAACCGGGAGAAAATCCTATCATAGAGATCAATGGAAGGCTGATCAATATCCTGCCGAAGTTTTTCGCAGAAACGCACGAGATAATGAGCGGAAATCTCGGGAAGTTCTGCCGTGGAAGCCGCACCCAGCAGGGTGTGGAGCTCATCAAAAATATCTTTTGTGGTCCGGGAGATCCAGAGGTCCCATCCATCCCCCTGTTGGAACAGACGAACACGCTTTGCCACCTCGGCGAGGAGCTCATGGACACCGACCCGCGTCACGCCGCTCACTCCGAGTATGCCCTGCGCAGGGGCGCCACTGAGATCGGCCTTCCCCTGAACAGGGACCACTCTAGGGTCATCGGTTGTATCGCCACTGAAGTCAATTACAACGGAAGCCTCTCCATGGAGCGTTTTTGTGCGGTCTACACCCTGCTCTTCAAGTGCATCGCCACCGCTGCGCACACCGGCTGAGTCCATGAGCCGGAATCCCACTCCGTCGAAATAGAACTCCGCCTCGAGATAATCACGGGTGGTGCCGGGAGTGTCGGAGACCAGGGCCCTCTCATAGCCGATAATGGCGTTGAACAGGGTGGACTTGCCGCAATTGGGCGGTCCGTAGAGGAGCACTGCGGGCAGTGAGGCGTTGCGCTGAGTCAGGGAAGCCTGGCCTCTCAGCCACGCCAGACGCGCCACCAGTGCCGAGAAGGAGGGGATCTCTCCCTCTTCGAATTCAATATGGGATTCAACATCTGCCAGCGCATTGTAGGCCATATCAAGCAAATCCGTCAGGAGATCCAGACTCCCCGGGGAAGTGTCCAGGAGGGTCAGTGTCTGTCTCGATCCGGCATTGATGCGCGCGTTGATCCGCTCCGCATCCAGGAGCGCCATCTTCCGGTTCAGCACCGCCCGATAGGTGAACTCCCCGGGACCCGCTCGCCTGGCTCCCAGACTCTCGAGCCTCGAGAGCAGCTCCTCCGTGATCACAGGGGATCCGTGGCAGTGCAGTTCAACCATGTCCTCTCCCGTGTAGGATCGTGGCCCATAAAAAACCACCGCCATTCCCCGATCAATATTCTGGAAATCTCTGAGGAGCAGTCTGCCTTGGGGACCGGGCGGTTTCCCCGTCAGTGCGGTGAGAATAGGGAAGGACCGTGCGCCGCTCATGCGGACCACAGCGATGGCGCCGTGCCCACGCGCGGTAGAGAGTGCCGCTATGGTGTCAGTGGGAATTTCAGGCTTTTTTGGGCTTAACAGGGACATCGGTGTGGTTCAGATACCACTGATGCGTCAGCGACAGCACCGTGTTGGTTAGGATGTAAAGGGTAAGTCCCGAAGGCAAAAAGAGCATAATCCCGGTAAACATAATGGGCATCATGTAGAGCATCATTTTTGCCTGGGGATTGTCGGAGCTCGTGGGAGACATCTTCTGCTGAATGAACATGGTCACACCCATGAGGATCGGCAGCACGAAGTAGGGATCCCGGGCCGTCAGATCGTTAATCCAGCCGAAGAGGGGAGCGCGGTACAGCTCAACGGAGGCCATGAGTGCCTGATACCAGGCGATATAAATGGGCATCTGAAGGAACATGGGGAGGCAACCACCCAGGGGATTCACACCATGTTTCTTGTAAAGCCCCATCATCTCCTGATTGAGCTTCTCCTTGTCGTTTGCGTACAACTTCTGAAGCTTGTCCATCTCTGGCTTCAGTTCAGCCATACGTTTCATGGAGCGCATGGATTTGTTGGTAAAATAGAGAGTCGCCAGCTTGATGAGCATGGTGAGAAAGATGATGGCGAGGCCCCAGTTCCCTACGACCTTATAGACAAATTTAAGAAGAAATATCATAAACTTGCCAATAGGCGCCAGGAGCCCGAAGTCGATTGAGTCCTCGAGTTTCGGGGAGGAGGATGGCTTGATATTTTCGCCGGGTTTTGGGGGAGCATCAAAGATTTTCACCTGCTCCAGGAATTGCATATCCTTGGGGCCGGCATAAATCTTGAAGGGTAGTTGCACGGACTTCTGGGGAGCGAACTCAGTGGTCTCACCGACATCGATGTAGGAAGCAATAACACCGAAACCTGATGATTCCTTGATGCTTGTGGCCCAGAAACTGCAGCCGCCATCATCGGCCTTGTAGTTCTTGATAAGGACAAGGAGGAAATATCGGGCATCAATTCCAGCCCACCGGGAGCCGTGACTGAAAACACGGGACTTTGATGGCTGCCGTTGACAGGAACAGCTGCCGCAACTGGAGCATCCATCGCCGCCACACCCCATGCAGCCACTTTTCTTGGGCCCGTTGAGGATGGTGTCGTATGGCTGCACCTTGACTCCGTCGGAGTGATAGCAGATGGCCTCTTTCTGGAGAGAGACGGGCTGGAAGAAGGTACGGTCGGATTCGCCCTCGTGAAGGGAGGTAATCTGAAACTCCAGCCGTTTGATTTTAATATTGGTATTGGTGATATTGCGCACTACGAGGGTGAGATCAAGATCGTAGCGGTTTGGGTAGGCCCGGTAGACCTTCTTCACCTCGAAGGGATAGCACATCTCCCCCTTCTTCAACTTCTCGGCGTCACAGGGTGAATCGGGCCGCAGAATGAAGGTCCATTCTGTGAACTGCGGAGTCACCGTATGTTTTTCGAGAGCCCAATCCTGACGGTAATAGCGACGGGACACCTTGTCAAAGTAGAGCAGGTCCCACAATGTGTGTTGGGAGATAGACTCAGCAGTTTTTTCCACGGTCATGGAGAGCTGGAAGGGGAGAAACGGGGGAGACCATGTCTTGATCAGATCCATCTGCTGATCGACTTTTTTTCCTTTACGGGTCTTCAGTTGATCCTTGGGCACAACATATTCCCGATACTGCTTTTTCTTCAGGATCAGGGACGAGGGAACCGCGCCGGCGGTGGTGAACCAGACACTGTAAAGGTTGTTCTCATAGAAAAGGCGTTTGTCTTTTTCTGCAGGGATGGCCCACCTGGCGCCTTTACTGGACTGAAACTTGGAGACGGGCGCGGCTGAGACAGGCTTCGCCGGTGCAATGGTCTTCTCCGGGGGAGCTGTGTTGACCGCGGGGGCAGGCTTCAATACTGGCGTCGCGTCTGTTGTCGAAACCGCGCCGGCTGCAGCGGGTGCCTTATTATCAGCGGCCGGTGCTTTGGAAACAGCTCCCATGACTTCAGGCTTTGCGGCCTTCGCGTCCATTGCCGTCCCGGGGGCCATGGTGGCTGCCGTGGCTCTTGGCGCAGCCTTCATTCCAGCCGGGGCAGTCGGGGACATGGCGGGTGTCTTTACGGGAACAGAACTTTTCATGGCAGGAGGTGCCGCAAGGGCATAACAGCTCACACCAAGGATTGCAGCGAGGGTCAGGATGGAGAAGATAGATCTTTTCATAAACCGGTTTCCTGATTTTTTTCTGGGGAGAGGCGCAGGATCATACCCCCCCTTTGAAAATGGGTTACAACGAAGTACACGCCAGACAGTGAGGACCAGCCCCTCGAGGGCGCCTCTATTTTTAATGGCATCGATCCCGTATTGGGAACAGGTGGGCAAATATTTACAGGTAGAGTGTTTTTTGAGAGGAGAGAGATATTTCTGGTAGAGTCCGATGAGAAACAAGAAAATCCTGGCCATTTCAAATCCCTTTCACACGTCGTGCGAAGGAGCTCACCTCAGTCATGAGATCCAGGCTCGATTGTGAATCGGTCCCCACCTTGGGTATGATCACCACATCGAAACCGAGCAGGTGCAATTGGGGCATGAGAAGCCTGACCGCAGATCGCAGCCTGCGTTTTATTTTATTACGAACGACGGCCTTTCCATGCCGCTTGCTCACCGTGAAACCCACGCGAACATGCCCCAGGGAATTATCGTGATAAAGAAACACCAGATGTTTCGAGACGAACCGGCTTGGGGAGGACTGAACCGAGAGGAACTGCTCCCGCTTGAGAAGACGGTATTTCTTGGGAAAACCGAAACGGGATCGTCCTGGATCCAAAACACTACCCGGTAATGTTCTTGCGGAAAACCGAAACGACGAGTTCTTTTCTTCCACGGGCTCTTCTTCTGGCAAGAACCTTACGGCCGTTTTTCGTGGCCATTCTTG
>JAHJLU010000262.1 GCA_018821745.1 Myxococcota bacterium
CGCAGAAAAATCCTCCCCACGGAGACCGACAAAATGAAACTGACGGTGCGCACCAGACACCGGGGGAAAGCGGACCTGAAGCTCTCTGACCCCGAGGGGACCCACATCGCCAATATTTACATCAGCCTCGAGGCCGCCAATCTCAGAAGACCCCATGGCTCAAAACGCGATGGCAGGCACATGAGGGGAGTGAATCTTCCGAAACTGCCGTCCATCGGGCTCCCGGATCCGCCCATGGACCCTGTCATCATGTCTATTATGCTTCCTGAACCGCCAGAGGAGATGAAACCGCCCAAGAGCATGATGAAGGCCGACTCTCGCCCAATGCTTCCCGAGCTTCCCGATTTTTAACGCCCTCCAGGCGATCCTGCCCCATACACGAGGTGTTATGTACCGACCGAAAATTCTGCATATCGCGACAGGCGGAACCATTGCCATGGCCAAAGGGGAGGATGGTTCCCTGGCCCCCATCGAGTCCAATGAGGATCTGTTGAAGATGGTGCCCGAGATCGATGGATTTGCCCAGGTCCACACCATCAGGCTCTCCTCCTTTGACAGCGCAGATCTCTCACCCCCCTTCTGGCTGGATCTGGCGCGGGTGATCCATGAGGAGTATGAAAACTATGATGGATTTGTGGTGTCCCATGGGACCGACACCATGGCATACAGCGCCGCCGCCCTCTCTTACATTCTGCAGGAACTCGACAAGCCCGTGGTGCTCACGGGGTCCCAGATCGCCATCGGGGTTATTGGGTCCGACGGGAAGCGGAACCTGGTGAACGCCTTTCGTGTGGCCACCTCCGATATCGCGGAGGTGATGGTAGTCTTCGGTTCCAAAATAATCCGGGGAGTGCGGGCGAGAAAAATATCGGCCTTCTCACTGGAGGCCTTTGAGTCGATCAACGAGAATGCCATCGGTGAAATCGGTCTGCAGCTCAGGTTTTCCAAGAGCAGGGCCACCAGACGGGCGGGCCGGAGGTTGCTCTATACCCCGGCCATGGAGCCTTCCGTTGGACTGGTCACTATCCATCCCGGGCTGCGTGGAGAAGTTCTCGAATATATGGTGGACCACCACGAGGGGGTCATTCTGCTGGGTTATGGTACCGGTAACATCCCCGTGCGGGAGGAAGACAGCCTGGTAAGTGTTGTCAAAGCCGCGACTCAAAAGGGAAAACCTGTTGTTGTGGGGACCCAGTGTGTGCTGGGATCCACCAACCTCTCTTTGTACAAGGTGGGCAAGAATGTAATGAATGCGGGGGCAATTCCTTCTGTGGACATGACCCCCGAGGCAGCCCTGGTGAAGCTGATGTGGGTCCTGGGGCAGACCAAGGATCTCTCCCGCGTGGAGTCCATGATGATGAAATCCTATTGTGGTGAAATCTCGAAACAACTGGAACTGACGTGTCATGTTTGATGACAAGGATTTGGTAGCCGAACTGGAGCGAAGGCTCGGGTACACCTTCCGTCGCAAAGAGCTGGCGGTTCAGGCGCTCACCCATCGTTCCTGGGTCGGGGATTTTGGGACTGACCAGGATAAACACAGCGAGACGCTGGAGTTTCTCGGGGATGCGGTCATTGATCTGGTGGTGGGGGCTATTCTTATGGACCTGATGCCTGTTGCGGGGGAGGGAGAACTGACGAAAACCAGAGCCTTCCTCGTGAACAAAGAGTCCCTGGCGCGCAGAGCCTCCAGGTTGGGGCTTTCGGATCTGGTGCGGCTCGGGCATGGGGAAGATCTCTCGGGAGGCCGGGAGAAGTCGTCAATCCTCTCCGACGCCTTTGAGGCAGTTTTTGGTGCAGTATTCACCGACAGCGGGTTTGATAAATGTTTTGATCTGTTGAAACCCTATTTTGAAGATGTTCCGGATAAAATGCCCTCAGAAAGTGCTCCCCTCGGGGATTACAAGAGCGCCCTTCAGGAAATAACCCAGGGACTCTTCAAGCGGCTTCCCCAGTATCGGTTTGAAGAGGCGAGCGGTCCCGAACACAATCAGGTTTTTGTTTTTTCTGTGCTCATTGAGGGGAAGGTGATAGCCACCGGGTCGGGGAAGTCCAAAAAACTGGCACAGCAGGCTGCAGCCAGAGAAGCCATTTCCCACCTCCATGGGAAAGAGAAGGTGGAATTTGGTCCCGAAGGTGATACAACTGGAGTATGTAAGGAGTAACCCCTCTTTTTGATAAATAGAGGGTACAAGGGCAGTTCCATGGAGCAGTATGACGAGCACAACCTGGCCGAGAAGCCTGACGCTGCGGGGAGTGGCATCCAGGATGTACCGAGTCTGGGCTCCGGGGAGTCAAGCTTCCTCTGGGTGAAGAGCACCCTCAACGATTTGACCGGCAAGAAGGTGGGGGAATACGAGATCACGGGCATTATCGGTGAGGGGGGGATGGGATACGTCCTCAAGGGGATCCAGCCCTTTATCCGGAAAAAAGTGGCAATCAAGGTCCTGAAGCCGGATCTCACGGCCAACGAGCAGAGTACCAACCGTTTTCTGGCCGAGGCGCAGGCCGTCAACGCCATAGGACATCCCAATATCATTGATATCTTCTCATTCGGTCGCTTCAAGGAGGGGCTCCATTACTTCGTGATGGAGTTTCTCGACGGGATAACCCTCGAGGAATATATCAGCCAGGTGAGCATCGTTCCCTATATGGAAGCGGTAGATATTCTGGAAGATATCCTTGATGCCCTCAACGCGGCCCACGAGAAGGGGATTATCCACAGGGATCTCAAACCCGACAATATCTTTCTGCTGAAGCGCAAGGGAAGCTTCTTTGTGAAGATTCTCGACTTCGGGCTGGCCAAGATCTCCGAAGAGGGGATCAAGACGGCCCACACCAAATCCGGGGTTCCCGTGGGGACGCCACTCTACATGAGCCCGGAGCAGTGCATGGGCGACCAGGTGGATCAACGCTCCGATATCTACGCCCTTGGGGTAATTCTATACAAGATGTTCACGGGGCAGTGCCCCTTCAAAGATGGCTCTTTCCTCACCATCATCACCTGCCATCTCGTGCAGGAACCCTTCCCTCCATCACAGCTGGCCGAGATGCCATCTGCCCTGGAGGAAATTATTCTCAAGGCCCTGGCCAAGGATCGGGACGACCGTTTCCAGAGTGTCAAAGAGCTGGAGGCGGCTCTTATGCCGCTGCTGAAGTCCCTGGTGAAGGAGCAGAAATCCTCCCACCCGACCCCCATTGAGGGCGCGGTGGTTCCCCAGGTCTCTCCCCTCGACATCAAGCGGCTCACCTCCCAGGTCGCCCAGGAGCCTTTCCCGACCTCCAATCCCTTCAAGTATGCCTTTTTTCTTCTTTTGGCTCTGATTGTCGGAGGGCTCGCTGCGGGGGGGTTCTATTTCAGGGGGCGGCTGAGCACAGAATACAACCCCGAGAAAGAGCCCATGAGGCTCTTCACACCGCTGGCTCTGACAGCTCCTGCCTCATTTGAGAAAAAAGTTCCCGTCCCGGCGAAGATCCCGCCCAGGGAGAGGGTCTTTGTGAACCTGCTCATTGAACCCTCCTCTCTCCCCGTGGAGATCTTTGTGGACGGGAAAAAGCTGGCCACCAGGTTCTTCAAGGTGGACAAGAGTGAAAAACAGTCCCTGAAGATTGTGGTCAAGGCCAAGGGGTTCCCATCCCTTGAAAAAACCATCATTCCCGCCTTTTCACAGAACCTGAATTTCCATTTCCAGAGGCAGGGTGGCAGCTCTCGGCCTGTTATGTCCATGCAAAAGGAAGATCTCCCCGATGTTCTGTAGGTTCATCCCTTTTTTGCTCGCAGGTTTGTTGCTGTTCCCTCCTTTGGGGAGGTGCAAGGCCCCTGTGAAGAGGCCCGATCCCATGGCCCAGAGGCTGGAAAAAAAATTCGGCCGGGAGTTCATGGATCGGTTGGGGAAAATGGGGTGCTCCCCCTCCAGATATGTCTATGCGCTCAAACTCACCAAGCTTGGCCTCGATAAACTGGTCGACGCCCAGTACGAGGATGCCCTCTTTCTTTTCAAAAAAGCCTACGGCATCGTGAAAAGCCCCAATCTTCTGTTCTACAAAGGGATGACCCTCAAGGGAATGGGGCGTCCGCTCAAGTCCCGGGAGGAGTTTCTGCGGTTTCTCTATTATTACCCCAGGTGGCAGCTCACCAAGGTCATTCCCGGCCGCATAGAGCGGGCGAAGAAAGAGATCGCGTGGCTGGAGAGTCAACTGGCGACCCTGAGGGTGACCACCGTGGATAAAGGAGATC